>NZ_JAAELD010000220.1 GCF_024227015.1 Moraxella sp. | reverse complement strand
GACATCGTGGGCGGTGAGCCGCTACCTGCTTTTAATCAAGTGGCGCATGATTTGGCGATGCTGTCCTTGGGAAATGTGTTCGACGAAGAAGAGCTCTTAAGTTTCGTTCGTCGTATCAATGACCGCCTTGACGATAAAAATAAGCAGCCAGAATTTGAAATGGAGCTTAAGCTGGACGGTCTGGCGGTGTCCTTAAAATACGTGAATGGCGTATTCACTCAAGCCATCACGCGTGGTGATGGTCGCGTGGGCGAGGATATTACGCATAATGTCAGAACCATCCGTAACTTACCGTTGGTGCTGCCGGAGTGTGATGATATTGACTTATTGGAAGTGCGCGGCGAGGTACTCATGCCAAAAGCGGGCTTTATGAAGCTAAATAAAGACAGCGAACTGCGCGGTGAGAAGACTTTTGCCAATCCTAGAAATGCCGCTGCGGGCAGTCTGCGCCAGCTTAATCCTGCCATTGCAGCATCGCGACCTTTGGCGTTTTTTGGGTATTCGGTGAATCAGGGCTTGCCAAGCCACATCACGACCCAAAGTGGTGCATTGGAATATCTGCGTAATTTGGGATTTGAGACTGCGCCTTTTGGTACCGCAGCTACCCCTAAAGGCGTGCAAGAATTCTATGACGACATCGTCAATACACGTGATCAGTTGCCCTTCGAGATTGATGGGGTGGTGATTAAGGTGAACTCGTTGGCACTGCAGAATGATTTGGGATTTTTGAGCCGCGAACCGCGATGGGCGACGGCTTATAAATTTGCCGCCCAGAATGCCATCACGCGTCTTTTGGCGGTAGAATGGCAAGTGGGGCGTACAGGACAGCTGACCCCTGTGGGTAAATTGGAGCCTGTCAATGTTGGCGGTGTGACGGTCAGCAATGTGACGCTGCATAATTTTGGTGAGATTCAGCGCCTTGGCGTTATGGTTGGTGACATGGTGAGCATCCATCGTGCTGGCGATGTTATCCCGAAAGTCTCAGGGGTAATGATGGAGCTGCGCGATGAGAATGTCAGCTCGATCACACTGCCGAAGACTTGTCCTGTGTGCGATTCTCATGTGTCCTTACCCGAAGGTGAGGCATTGGCACGCTGCACGGGTGGGCTATATTGTCCCGCGCAGTCCAAGGAGGCACTGATTCACTTTGTGTCGCGCCGTGCGATGGACATTGATGGCTTGGGCGGGCAATGGCTGATTAAGTTTTTTGAGGTGAATCTGATCAAGACAGTTGCTGACATTTATACCTTAAAAGACCATCAAGAACATCTGATGACCTTGGAGGGTCTCGGCGAAAAATCTGTTGCCAATATGCTGTCCGCCATCGAAAAGTCCAAAAACACAACTCTACCAAGATTTATATTTGCGCTGGGTATCCGTGGGGTGGGAGAGACCACCGCGCAGAATTTGGCGGAGCATTTTGAGAGCTTTGATGGATTAAGACAAGCAAGTGCCGAGCAGCTGCTACATGTGCCAGATATCGGTGACATCACAGCGGTCAATATCGTGGAATTCTTCCAAAGTGAGCATAATAATGAAGTCATCGACGGCTTGATCGATGCTGGTATTCATTGGGATGCCGTGACAAAAAATACAGGCGATGCACCATTAGATGGACAGACGTGGGTGGTGACTGGCACGCTCTTGGCGATGGGGCGAGATGAAGCCAAGGCGCATCTACAAGCATTGGGCGCGAAAGTCTCAGGATCGGTGTCTGCCAAAACCAGCATGCTATTGGCAGGCGAAAAGGCAGGCTCTAAGCTTGATAAAGCCCAAAGCTTAGGCGTACAAGTGATGGACGAGCCGGCATTTATGGCGCTATTGGCAGAGAACGGACGAGCTTAATTGTCCTATGACAGCCTAATGATTGACTTTACTTGTGCTCATGATAAACTACCAAAGCCAAAATTAAGTAATAGATTAAGGAATATCCATGACGATAAGTAATGTACAGCCAAAGAGCAAGAGCGACTTGTTCTCCATGTTTGGGTTGTTGGTTGGTTGTATCTTATTCGGACTGGGTAGCTTGATCGTCGCACACATTGAGACAGTCGGTGCGTATGCCATGGCGTTTTGGCGGCTGCTCATATCGACAGGGATTTTTTTGGCGCTTGCGAAGATTTTTGGCCAGCATTTCCCCACCAACAAAAAAGCCATTGGATTTGCGCTGATATCGGGGGCTGCACTTGGGTTTGATCTGGCGCTGTGGCATGAGAGTATTTATGCGGTCGGGCCGGGCATTTCTACTTTATTAAATAGCTTGCAGATTTTCTTTTTGGCGTTCATTGCATTTTTGTGGCTTGGTGAGCGTCAGACCAAGATGCAGCTTTTGAGCCTTGTGATGGCATCGGCTGGCGTGGCACTCATCGCCAGCCCTGAGTTCGCGCACAATGACGCTGCACTGTGGGGGTTTGTCTCTGGGATTGCCTCGGGGGCGTTCTTGGCAATCTCCATGGCTTATATTCGGCGTACCCATGAAGTCGTTCGTGTGCCGATCTTGCCGATGATGACCATTGTGGGTGCAGGCGGTGCGCTGACGATGCTGCCGATGATGCTCTTGTGGAATTGGGGGCAGATCATGCCTACCACCATGAGTGAATGGGGCTGGGTATTCGTCTATGGCGCGGTCATGCAGTGCATGGCGTGGGGGCTTATTGCTTATTCTATCCCAAAACTTGCCTTATCGCTGACAGGTCTGCTCTTGTTATCAGAACCTGTTGCGGCACTACTGATTGATTATTTTTGGCTGCATAAGGCGATCAGCGGACTACAATGGGGCGGTGCGTTCTTAGTGATGTTTGCCATTTATCTAGGTTCATTAAAGGCAAAAAACTGATTATTGCTTAGCTCAAATAAAAAAGGATTGAATGTCATGTTCAATCCTTTTTTATTTAGTTGCCTTATTTGGCAGGTCGGATCTCGATTGGCAATACCAAGCCTTCTCCAAACTTGTCCGCAAAGACGTATTCGTGTTCGTCAGCGACGACATTATCCTTGGTGTGAATGATGAGCTTCATGTCGGCGCCATCGGTGAGCTCATGGCCTTTATAGCCGTCTTCTAGCTGGTCGAGAATTTTGCCCAGCGCTTCGGGTGCTGCCATGCTAACGACGATGCTGTGCTGAGCTTGTTGGTCGCTGATGTTGTAAGCTTTGGCGTAGTTTTGCACCGCTTGACTGTCAATGGCGATGGGGTATTGATAGCTGTTGGTGTCGGCCTTTGGGGTGTTGGTGTCGATGAGCTCCCAGTTGATCTGGATTTTACCATCGACAGTGATGATTGGCTGAACCTCAAGACTGTTAATATCGACACCATCAGCTTGTAGAGTGTCGGTGAGTGCTTCAATGCTGTGTGGGTTGTGCGATTCGATATTATCAGCAGCGTCTGCGTTGTCGATTGATTTGGCAGGCTCGGCAGGCTTAGAGCAGCCGATAAGCAGGCAGGCGGACAGGGCAAGCGTTAGGATGGATAATTTCATGAGTAACCTTCTAAAAATAATTGCCTATTTTAGCGTAATTTTGGTGCCAGATTTAATAAAATTCATCACAAATTGGCTGTTAAAGTGATTGACGTTATTTTCACTGGTCAATAGGCGGCGTGTAAAAGCGTGATAGTCCTGCATGTTTTGGCTGTTCACCATCAAAACAAAGTCATAATCACCTGAGATCTCATAACACATCATCACCTGTGGCTCGGATGCCATGACCCGCTCAAACCGCTGCTGCATGGACACGCTCGACGTTGCCATCTTGATCATCACTAGCACTGTGAGTGTGTAGCCGACCTTGGTAGGGTCGATGATGGCGACTTGCTTGGCGATGATTTTTTGATCGATGAGTGTGCTGATGCGTCGCTGTGCTGTGGCGGTAGAGATGCCCGCTCGTTCGGCGATGCTCTTTAGTGGGAGTGTCGCATCATCTTGTAGGAGGTTTAGGATGATTTTATCGGTGTCATCAAGTGCGTGAGTCATTAGATTGCATGAATTGAATAATTATGAGAAATTTTATCAAATAAATATATTATATGCAAAATAAAACTAAATAAATGGCTTTTATCGCCCTTTATTCTCATGATTTTTATTTAAAATACCTAAAAATTATTTGAATAGACAAATATCATGAATGCGAACATTTCTGTAACCAATCCTAGCGTGTTGATCACGCCACAAGACACCGCTAAGGCTAAAGAGCGCCGTCAATTCATGTGGGGAATTGCGCTTGTCGTACTTGCTAACTTATTATTTGGGCTGCTGTACACGTATGGCAAATGGCTGTCGCCTTTGACCGGCACGAGCGTGTTTTTGTGGCGCATGGTGATGATCTTGGGCTGTTTGTTGGTGTTTTTGGTGGTTAGCGGGCAGTCAAGAGCCATTATCAGCGATCTAAAAGCCATCAAGGGTCTAAAGTCTTGGTTTTGGTTATTGCTGCCGACGCCGATTTTTGCCAGTCAGTTGTGGCTCTTTATGTGGGCACCATTGAACGGTCAAGGCGTACAGACAGCGATGGGTTATTTTCTTTTCCCATTGACGATGGTGTTGTTCGGCTGCGTGCTATTTAAAGAAAAGCTTAGTAAAGTGCAGTGGCTTGCGGTTGCCTTGGCGGGGGTAGGCGTGGCAGCGGAGATCGTGCGCACAGGCGAGCTTAGCTGGGCGACGTTTTGGGTGTGCGGTACTTATCCGATTTACTATATCATGCGCCGCATTCAGAAGGTGCGCGCCGTGACAGGTCTGTTCATCGATGCGCTCATCATCGCGCCCGTGTGCTTGATTTGGCTTGTCATGACTGACATGGATACAGTCAAGACGGTGCTAACGGATGGTTGGCTGCTTCTTAAAGTCATTGGCCTTGGCGTGGTGAGTATTCTTGCGCTGCAGTCGCACCTAGAGGCGAATCGCCTGCTGCCTGTCAGTCTGTTCGGCTTGATGGGGTATATTGAGCCTGCCTTGTTGTTCTTGCTCGCGGTGACGGTGCTTGGCGGAACATTTACGATGGACATGTTGGGTAGTTATGGGCTGATTTGGGCGGGGATTTTGTGCTTGGTTTTGCAAGGTGTCGTCTCGTATCGTAAGAATAAAGGCGAATCGGTATCAAGCCACTAAAATAAAAAGGTCAATATCACATTGACCTTTTTATTTTTGAAGATAGAAATTATCGCAAATCCGCCTTAAAGCCGCGTTTTTTATCCATTTGCCAATCGCGTTCTTTTAAGGTGGCACGCTTGTCGTGGAGCTTTTTACCTTTGGCTAGGGCGATTTCACATTTGACGCGCGAGGCTTTCCAATAACAAGATAACGGCACGACCGCATAGCCTTTTTGATTGACCATACCGAATAATTTATCAATCTCGCGGCGATTAAGCAGTAATTTACGCGTGCGGATGTTGTCTGGATTGATGTGCGTTGAGCTGGTCAAAAGCGGCTGAATGTGCGCACCGAACAAGAACGCTTCACCATTTTTAAAAATAACATAAGCATCAGTGATCGCCATTTTACCTGCGCGAATTGATTTGACTTCCCAGCCTTCCAAGGCAAGCCCAGCTTCAAAGGTCTCTTCGATAAAATATTCGTGGCGTGCTTTTTTGTTGGCGCAGATTTGATTGCTTGGTTTTTTTGCCATGATTCGTTGTCCTATTTTTATATAATGCTTGGTATTATAACAAATTATGACAGCCGATAAAGTAGCGCATCTGTTAATTTGCCTAATTGTCAATTTTTGCGAAATCGATTTGCCTTTAAAGGCGATAATTGATACCATGAACATGATTTATCCATATTATCTACACAAGGAATAACCATGCTAAATAGTGCTCCTACCATTGAGACTTTATTGAACCACCGCTCTGTGCGTAAATACACAGGCGAGCCGATCTCCGATGAGATGCTACAGGCAATCTTGGAAGCAGGGCGTGCGGTATCGACGTCCAGCTTTTTGCAGGCGACGAGCATCATTCGCGTGGTTGGTGCTGCTAAGCGTACCCAGCTGCGTCAGATCTCATGCAACATGAGCGAGGCGGATTATAATGAGGCGCTTGCCAATGGTGAGCGTTTGGGTCATGGCTATGTGGAGTCTTGTGCTGAGTATTTGATCTTTTGTATGGATGCTAAGCGCCACAATCAGCTAGCGGATGTGCAGACTGACTGGACAGAAGTGACATTAATCGGTGCGATCGATGCTGCACTCATGGCGCAGAACGTACTGGCTGCGGCTGAAAGTCTTGGCTTGGGCGGCGTATTTATCGGCTCTCTTCGCAATGACATCGAGCGAGCAGGCGAGATCCTAGGTTGCCCTAAGCATGTCGTGCCATTATTTGGTCTGTGCCTAGGTCATCCTGATTGGGAATCTAAGATCAACCAATCACAGCGCCCACGTCTGCCGTTAGATGTGCTTGTCTCTACCGATACTTACCAAGAAGCTGATGAAGCTGCCCTAAATGCGTACAATGAACAGGTGCGTGAATACTACCAAGGGCGCAAGCTTGATTTAGACTGGCGCGCGCAAATCGCCCAAACCTTCGGCGGTGAAGTGCGTCCATTCATGTTGGAATACCTACAAAAACAAGGCTTCGCCAAGCGCTAACCTTTGGTGTATTAAGCCTTTCGTGATATGTTGTAGGCGCGAAAGGCTTTACAATATTGACGTGAATACGTTATAATTTTTTGAATTTTTTAGTCGGGGTGCTGTCCTTGTGATGGCTGAGATGATACCCGTGAACCTGACTCAGTTAATACTGTCGTAGGAAACTAAACCATGCCCATCCCATCATTTATGCTGTCATGCTAGAGGGTGTATGCACCACGTTAGCATAGACGGTCTGTCGCTAAGATTTGGCGAGCAGCAGATTTTTCATGATTTTAATTTTCAGTTGCCCAAAGGTCGCTTTAGCAGCCTATTGGGCGGCTCGGGTGTGGGCAAATCCACCTTGCTGCGCATCATCGCAGGACTAGAGAAGGGCCATCAGGGAAAAGTCAGCTTCTTAGGCGATGTCAATATCGCCTACATGGCTCAGCACGATGCGCTGTACCCTTGGCTATCAATCATCGATAATGTACAGCTCCACGCGCACCTATCAGGCCGCAAATCCCCCAAGACACACGCCAAAGCACTGCAACTACTCACCCAAGTAAAGATGGGTGACCACATCCATAAAAAAGTCCACGAGCTCTCAGGCGGTCAAAGACAGCGCGTTGCATTGGCGCGCACGCTCATGATGGATGCTGATCTGGTGCTGATGGATGAACCGTTTTCTGCATTAGATGCCGTGACACGCCATGAGTTGCAGGCTTTGGCGTATGAATTACTACAAGACAAAACCGTCCTACTCATCACTCACGACCCCCAAGAGGCACTTCGTCTTAGTGATGACATTTATGTCCTAAAACATCAGCCTGCCACCATCTCCCTAAAAATCACGCCAGATGATAGACCCATCAGGGCGCTCACTCATAGCGCATTTGGTGAGCTGCATGCGCGGCTGCTTGCTGAGCTTGGGGGAGATGTGTGATGCGATGGCTGAAGATACCTTTGATTGCCTTGGTTTTGTTATTAATTTGGCAGGCGGTCGTGTCGTTTGGTCAGTTGCCTCATTATATTCTACCAAGTCCTTTGGCGGTCTATGAATCATTCTTAGTGCATCACGAGCTTATTTGGGAGCACGCCAGAATTACCTTGATTGAGATTTTGCTTGGGCTTGGCATCGGTGCGACCTTGGGCGTGGCATCAGCATTGATATTAAGTGCGTCAAGCAGATTGTCCTCAGTGCTGCTACCTGTACTGATCATCTCGCAGGCGATTCCTGTGTTTGCCATTGCGCCACTGCTTGTGCTTTGGTTTGGATATGGGATTGCCTCGAAGATTGTCATGACGGTGATGATTATTTATTTTCCTGTCACGGCAGCGTGTTTTGATGGGCTGCGTCAGACTCAGAATGCGTGGCTTGACATCGCTCGAACTTATCGCATTTCACCCTTGCAGATGCTATTAAAGGTCAAACTACCCGCCGCGCTACCCGCCTTAGCATCAGGGCTTCGCATCGCCATCTCGATCGCACCGATCGGAGCGGTGGTCGGTGAATGGGTCGGCTCATCGCACGGCTTGGGTTATCTTATGTTGCATGCCAATGCCAGAATGCAGGTTGATTTGATGTTTGTGGCATTATTTGTACTCGTTATTATCGCGCTTAGTCTGTATTTTTTGGGCGATTATTTATTAAAACGCCTAATCCCTTGGGCGTCTCATGTACGTTAATCACAGAACCAACCATAAAAAGGAGAATTTATGACTTTATCGAAATTTATCAAAGGTGCGCTTATCGCCACTGCCGCGCTGATTTTGTTGGCTTGCACGCCAAAAGAACAAAATGCTAAAGACAATGCGCAAGACGTTCAGAAGCTAACATTGCTGCTAGATTGGTTCGTGAACCCGAATCACGCTGCCATCATCATCGCCAAGCAGCAGGGCTATTTTGATGAACAGGGGCTCGATGTTGAGATAACAGAACCTGCCGATCCATCCATGCCACCAAAACTGGTCGCCTCAAACCAAGCGGACATCGCGGTAGATTATCAGCCGCAGCTACAACAAAGCATCGCCCAAGGCTTGCCACTTGTGCGCATTGGCACGGTGATTAATACGCCGCTGAACAGCTTGGTCGTTCTAAAAGACAGCAACATCACCAAGCTAGAAGATCTAAAAGGCAAAAAAATCGGCTATTCGGTGAGCGGGTTTGAAGAGCTGTTATTAAAGACCATGCTACAATCAGCCAATTTAACCGACAAAGACGTGCAAATGGTGAATGTAAACTGGTCACTGTCGCCTTCTTTGCTTAGCGGTCAGGCAGATGGCGTGGTTGGCGCGTTTCGTAATTTTGAGCTCAATCAATTACACATCGAAAAACACGAAGGCGTGGCGTTCTACCCAGAAGATCATGGCGTGCCTGCCTATGATGAGCTGATTTTTGTGGCGAACAAGAGTGCTGTTCAAGACGAAAAATTGGTTAAATTTATGAATGCCATCACTCAGGCGACAGACTTTATCAAACAAAATCCTGATCAAGCATGGCAGTCATTCGTGGCTTATAAGCCAAAAGAGCTTGATAATGAACTTAACAAGCTGGCGTGGGCAGACACCTTGCCGCATCTGCCAGATAATCCAAAAGCGTTGGATGTAAACCGCTATAAAGCCATGGCAGATTTTATGTACGCCCAAAACCTAACCAAAAAACTGCCCAGTGTTAGCGAATACGCCATCGAACTGCCTTAAATCTAATCATAAACGCATCCAAGAATGGGTGCGTTTTTATATTGAGGTCAGCAAGACTACTCTAAAGTCACAAACAGGTTTAAAAAATTAGTAAAATTTGATAGCATATTCAGTTATTTTAGACAGATTTAAAAAGCCAATGATCTCACACACCCCCAAAAAAGCCCTATACCCTGGGACATTCGACCCCATCACCAACGGACACATCGATCTTGTTAAGCGTACATTGAGACTGTTCGATGAGGTGATCATTGCCGTTGCTTTCGCCCATCATAAGAAGCCACTGTTTAGTTTCGATGAGCGTGTGGCGATGGTTGAATCGGTGTTTAAAGGTGATCCACGTGTGGCGGTGGTTGGGTTTGAGGGGCTTTTGGTGGATTTTGCCAGAGAGCAAAATACCCAAGCGGTCATCCGTGGTCTGCGCGCGGTGTCGGATTTTGAGTATGAATTTGGGCTTGCCAACATGAATCGAAGCTTGGATGAGAATTTTGAGGCGGTATTTTTGACACCATCCCAAGAATATTCCTTTGTGTCATCTACGTTGGTGCGTGAAGTGGCGCGACTTGGCGGCGATGTATCAAAATTCGTTCCGCCGTGTGTACTGACAGGCTTTGCCAATAAGTTTGCGGTGAAGTAAATGGCGCTAATCATTACCGAAGAATGCATCAACTGCGATGTCTGTGAGCCTGTATGTCCCAATGAAGCCATCAGCGCAGGCGATGACATCTATGTGATCGACCCGAATCTATGCACAGAATGCGTGGGTCATTACGATACGCCGCAGTGTGTTGATATCTGTCCTGTAGATTGTATTCCAAAAGACCCAAATCATGCCGAGAGCGAAGAAGAGCTTTTGGCGAAATTTCATCGAATTACTGGATAATACGGATAATTTATAAAGCAATCAAAGATTGTATATTAAGCCAAGAAAATTATGATATAATAGCCATCTTGGCAGACCAGACAATCGCCGTCCAAACTTTGGAGGGAGGAAAGTCCGGGCTACATAGGGCGACGTGCTAGCTAACGGCTAGGGGGCGAGAGCCTACGACCAGTGCAACAGAGAGCAGACCGCCTATTATATAGGTAAGGGTGAAAGGGTGGGGTAAGAGCCCACCGCATGACTGGTAACAGTTCATGGCATGGTAAACTCCACGTGTAGCAAGACCAAATAGGTGTCCAACGAGTTGCCCGCTTGGGACACGGGTAGGTTGCTTGAGCGTATCAGCGATGATGCGCCTAGATGAATGATTGTCCACGACAGAACCCGGCTTATCGGTTTGCCATAATATTTTAAAAAATTACAAAATTATTGAAAAATGTCATTGACAGCAGATGAAGTGATCTGTATAATTCGCAGCCTGTAACGGCGATGTAGCTCAGCTAGTTAGAGCGAACGCCTCATAATCGTGAGGTCAAGAGTTAAAGACTCTTCATCGCCACCAATG
>NZ_JAAELD010000219.1 GCF_024227015.1 Moraxella sp. | reverse complement strand
TGTATGTGGATAACTGTGCCATGCAACTGGTCAAAGCCCCCAAGCAGTTTGATGTGATTGCGACAGGCAATATTTTTGGTGATATTTTGTCCGACCAAGCGTCCATGCTCACAGGCTCTATCGGTATGCTACCGTCAGCAAGCCTAAACGAGACAGGCAAAGGGCTGTATGAGCCGTCCCATGGCTCTGCCCCTGACATTGCAGGGCAGGACAAGGCAAATCCACTAGCGACCATTTTGTCGCTTGCCATGCTTGTGCGTTATAGCCTAAATGATGAAAATCGTGCGGTGAGAATAGAACAAGCGGTGCAAAAAGTGCTAGAACAAGGCTATCGCACGGCGGATATTTATGAAGACGGCACGACATTGGTTGGCTGCACAGAGATGGGTGATAGAGTCATCGCTTCGCTATAAATCATAATGGTGTTAGCAATAGGCAGGGTTTGGCAATACGTCAAATCCTGCTTTTTTATGATAAATTCATATTTGTAAATTGTTATCATTCTGTTATAATAATGTTTTGCAGTTTGTGAAATATTTAAAAAATCGGCTTGATATTTTTTATAAAATTTAAGATAATACGCCATTGATAATTATTATCGTTTGTATTATAGCTTATCACTCGACAGCATAGGTGTAGCAGGCAGTCATCATCATGAATAATGTGAATTCTACTTCGAATAATGGCATCAAAGCCATGGCGGTTGGTGTGGCGATTGCGCTGCATGGTTTGGCAGGATTGGGCTTGGCGCACATGCAGATGCCTGAGCTTAAGCCGCTAAAGATCACGCCGCCCATCAAGATAGAAATCATTGAGCCCATCAAAGAGCCTGAAATTGTTGAAATAAAAATCAACAATCTAGAATCGCCTGAACCACCCAAGCCGATCATGGCGCCAAAAATTGAAAAAAACCCCGATCCACGTCCTGCACCTGCAAAACCAAAATTAGCAGAGCCAAAGCCTGTCAAACCCCAGACGGTGAAGCCTGCCCAAACCCCTAAGGTGACTGAACCAGAGGTTAAAAAACCACAGGTAACACAGCCATCTGAAACAAAACAAACATCAAAAGCACCCGAAGTAACCAAGCCTCCAGTGGATCAGTCGCAACTCATCGCTGCACAGCAACGCGCACAAGAGCAGGCAAAATGGGAGGCTCAGCAACGTGCCGAAGCTCGTGCAAAGGAAGATGCAGATGCTAAGGCAAAAGCGAAAGCCGAAGCAGAAGCCAAAGCTGCCGCTGCTCGCAGAGAGGCTGAAGCTGCCGCCGCAGCCGCAAAAAATAGCACCGATGAAGATGGTGGTAAAAGAAGAGGTGGTGGCAAAAGAAAAGGCGGTGACGTCGGTGAAGGTCGTAACTCAGGCGATAGCATAGGACCTGTATCTTTCAGTGCTGCCGAAGTCGATGCAAGCTGGAGAAGAAAGCCAAACTTAGCTCAACTATGCTCTCCTAGACTAACAGGCAAAACGGTGAATGTAACTGTTAAGCTAACGATTAATGAAAAAGGCTCTATCCAAAGTGCCAGCGTTGCCCAGTCATCAGGCGACAAAGCCTTTGATAGAGATGTTGCCAGAGCTTATAAAAGCGGCAGATTAAAGCCTTTTATTAGAAATGGTCAGGCGGTTAAAGGCTTTGCGAATGTACCAACAGTCATTACTATCCCTAGTGGTGCTTGTTAATTTAAATTATTAGATTGATATTATAAATTTTACCTTTTGTGAGGAATTGTTATGGATTTTGCATTTTATTGGGGTCATACAGACGCCGTTAGTAAAACCCTGTTCTTTATTCTATTTGCTTTATCTATCATCTCATGGGTAGTTGGCATCATTCGTGTGGCGCAGTCGTGCAAATTGGCAGGCAGCATCGGCGATAACCTAAAGCGATCAATCTCCAGTTCGGCTGCTGATCTGGACGGGCTTGATTTTGGTCAAAAGAAAATGGTCGTTGAGCAAAAGCTGCTTCAGAACATCGCTCGCTATCGCTACGAGATGGAAAAAGGTCTGCCAATCCTAGGCACGACAGCATCGATTGCGCCATTTATTGGTCTGTTCGGTACGGTTTGGGGTATTTTCCATGCCTTGCACAGTATCTCGAAGAGCGGTCAGGCTGGTCTTGCTCAGGTGGCAGGTCCTGTGGGTGAGGCGCTCATCATGACGGGCTTGGGTCTGGCGGTGGCGATTCCTGCGGTGGTGTTTTATAACATCGCGACACGTATGAACAAGCGCGCCATTCATGTTGCGAATGATGCAGCGCACCAGATTTTAGCTCAGACGGCGCGATAAGGAGTCTGTTATGGCGTTTGAATTAGGCGATCAAGACAATGACGGCATGAATGAGATGAACCTCATTCCGCTCATTGACATCATGCTTGTGTTGATGATTATCTTCTTGGTCACGGCGACTGTGCTAAATCCTACCGTGCCGCTCGATCTGCCAAAGACCAGCGCAAGCGTAAATGAGCAGCCGCCACAAGTGCTGCAAGTCAGCATCGACAGTCAAGGCGACATCTATTGGGACAGCCAAAAAATCAGCCTAGAAGAACTGCAAAAACGCTTCACTGATGAAGTTGCCAAAGGTAATGACCCACAGGTGCATCTGCGTGCCGATCGCGAAGGCAAATACGACATGGTCGCACAAGTGTTGGCGACAGCGAGCACGGCAGGGTTGTCTAAGATTGCTTTTGTAAATGAGTGATTCATGAGTAATTGATGATAAATCTACAACAAAAAAGCCTTGTGTGATACAAGGCTTTTTTATTGGAGATGCTCTATTCATCGATGATGGTGATGCCCATCTCGCCAAGCTTTTGATGCCATGCTTGGGCGTAGTTATTATGAGCGTCATCAGCATTGATGATGTGCGCCACCAATCCAACCGTCGCCAAGCTAGATACCTTGCGCATGACGCCACGATCAGGTAGGATGTGCGCATCGATGAGAAGGTAAATGAGCGCATCAGATGCTTTGGCGGTGCTGATGGCTTTATCAATGCTACTCTTATCATCAACTACACCGAATTCATAGCAGATATTGATCGATGGGGAGGTGATGGGTGTGTCAGTCGGGCGCTCTAGGATGACACTAATGAATGATTTGCCACTGATGTCCATCGCAGGGGGTGTGATGATGGCACTGCTTGGCGTATAGTCATCATGGTCGATGACGCGCTGGCTAAATGCATTTAATAAAGTAGCGTAGTAAGGTTTTTTTTGATCGATTTGAAAGTTGTGGCGTGACTTGATAAGGCAGACCACGTATGCGATGAATCTTGGTAGGATGCCATACAATGCGATGCTTAGCATGACCAGCCAGGCGAATTTGGCATTCTGTTCGCTTGATGGTGCGCTCATGTTCGGCAATTCAAAGCCAAGTAAATTCGGCAGCGCCCCAAAGATCTGCATCATCTGCATAAAATGAGCATCGGTGAGCAGCGTCGATTCCCAAGCAAAATCATAACGACGAAATAGGAATAGACACAATAATGCCACACTGGCACCAATCAGTGATGACAGCCAAGCACCATGCATGAGCGTACCAAGATACCAGCGGCGCACAGGGCGATAGATGTCAATCTGTAACTCTAAGGCGTGCTGCATGGGAGGGTTGTCACCTGCGCCGATGAACTTATACAGTAGCGGCTTTTCGATAGTAAGCCGTGACAATATCCCACCTAAAAAAGACAAACCATCACGACGAAACAGCCCGATAACCCACCACAGCAGTGATAGACTGTGCCAACCCAGTAGCGCCAGCAGCACATAGAAGAAGTTGATAATCTGAGTGCCAAGCAGTCCCATCACACCAACAAAACCCATCAAAAAATAAATGATATAAACCAATCGACCAGAGCCTTTGATGTAGAATTTGGCTTGGTCTAGGGCGGACTCTATTTTGCCATTACTGTCAATCTTATGTGCGCGGATGAATATCTTATCCAGCGGTGATGCGGCTTCGGACTTGACGGCTTCGGTGATGGTCTTTGGGTGCTGTGTGAAAATATAGTGACTTTCTTCTAATCTTCGCACAAGGTCGGTATGTTCGTGGGTGTGTCTGATGGTCATGATCAGCTCGACTCTAGGGATTGTAGTTCTTGATTAAGTTGTGCTAACTTTGTGCGTATTGTATCATCATCTCGCACGGACAGCTGCTTGGTGAGTTTTTTTATTTGGGTTCGAAGCTTCGCTGCAGCGATGGTATTTTTGGCAGTGTTGGCATCGATGGACTGTGTGGCTTGGGCAGATTCGCTGATGACATTTGCCATAGCTGACTCTACGGTGCTAACCACAGGCTTGGTGCCTTGTTTGATGCTGTGTTCTACGCGGTTTAGATGATGGTGATAGCGGCGGCGCAGATGCGCTTGCTCATCGATGCGCTCTTCATCGCTCAGTACTCGGGGATATTCCACCAGTTCGATGCAGTCCACAGGGCAGGGCGCCAGACACAGCTCACAGCCTGTGCATAGATCGGCGATGATGCTGTGTATGTGCTTAGCGGTGCCGATGATGGCATCGACAGGGCAGGCGGGTATGCATTTGGTGCAGCCGATACAGTCAGGTTCGTTGATGATGGCGCGAACTTCAATGGGGCGCTGGGTATGCTCATCGGTGCGCCACTTGCTGGGTGTGGCTGCACGACTAGCAATTCCAAGGATGCCCGCGATGCGATCAGTGACATCCTGACCGCCCGGTACGCACAGATTTGGCGCTTCGCCATTCATCACGATGCCATGAGCATAGGGCAGGCAGCCATCATGATGACCACACAGACCGCACTGCGTCTGTGGCAATACAGCATCGATCTGCGCGATGGCGATGCGTTTGTCATCTGATACGTCATCTAGCCTAAGCGGACTAAACAGGACGGGTAAATCTTCTAATCGGGTGAATGTCATGGTCATGGCTGGCAAGCGCTGGCTGTTCGTTAATCTAATAGGTGGCTAAGTAGGCAGATGAATGACGCTCTGGATAAGCGTGTGTGCGATCGTACCTGCCTTTGGCGTTAAAGGCAGATCATCCACATCAAAAAATCTGGCTTCATTAATCTCATCCGCCTGAGGGTGAATCTCACCACCGGCATAATCAGCGATAAACCCCAGCATTAGGTTCGTTGGATATGGCCATGGCTGACTGCTGTGGTAGCGTAGGTTGGAGACTGATAAACCGACCTCTTCCATGACCTCGCGGTGAACGGCGCTCTCTATCGACTCGCCTGCCTCTACGAATCCTGCAATGAGTCCATACATGCCAGTATCGCCATGTCTGTGATGCAGCGCAAGTAGGATCTGCCGCTTGGCGGTCGTTGGGTGAATGCGTGTGATGGCAGTGATGATGCACGGCTGCACGCGTGGATAGGCGCGGTGACGGCATCTTTGGCACATCATGGCGTGCTCGCTTTGATGGCGATGTGTGCGGCCACCACAGCGCGAACAGAATTGATGATCATTTTGCCATAATATCAGCTGAATGGCTCGGCTAATGGTATACGCCAAACTATCATCCAGTGCGTTTACGGCACTTCTATAGCCTAAGAACGCCAAGGATTTATGTGTACTGGTGTCGTATTTATTGCCATAGGCGTGAATAAGATTTGCCTTGATGGCAACATCTTTTGAGATGGCGAAAGTGTTAGATGGTGTGAGTTGGGAGGCGTGTCCGTTATGCACTTCACCAAAGCCGAGCGAGACCGCTTCATCTAGCATCGCCCCTTGAACCATGATGGGTAAGCCCTCTTCATCGCACAGGACGCTGTCTTTATCTATGATCAGATATTCTACATGATTCATCATGACAGCACCGTCGATCGCCAAGTGCTGTCCGCATCCATGTCACTGGCAGAAGTGAACAACAAACTTGCCAAATCAGATAAATCCTGAAAACCTGTCGCACTTGACATGGCATCTGCATGATCATCGCCGTATTCCATCTTTATCGCCATCTGTCCGCCTGTCATCGCAAGATAGACTTCGGCCAGAATCTCGGAGTCAAGTAAAGCCCCGTGGAATGTACGATCTTGATTACCAACGTCTAGGCGGCGAACCAGGGCGTCAAGTGAGTTTTTTTGACCAGGGTAGAGTTCCTTGGCGATGGCAAGTGAGTCGGTGGTTTGGATGCGATCTAGAAAGTCGGTCAGACCAACTTTATCAAATTCCATCTTTAAGAATCGCATATCGAACGCGGCATTGTGTGCGATGACCTCGCTGCCTATCATGAAGTCATAAATCTGCTGCGCAACGTCGGCAAACTTTGGCTTATCTAGTAAGAATTCATTCGAAATGCCGTGAACGCGGATAACCTCATCGTCCATCTCTCTTTCGGGGTTGATGTAGACGTGTAGCTTGTTACCGGTAAATTTACGATCAACCATCTCAACGATACCCACCTCTACGATGCGGTCACCGCCTTGATCCTCAAAACCGGTGGTCTCCGTATCCATGATGAGCTGACGAGCGCGTGAACCATAATTATTCGGCGCTGGCAGAATCGCCCAAAAGTCACCATTGGCGCGCTGAGTGTTGCCATCGTAATCGGGGTTTTGGTTGTTGTCAGGACTGATCTTAAAAGCGTGGTTATTCATGGCTGTGGTTGGTTTTGGATTATTGGTATTATTTGGTGTGCTTTGGTTGGATGCATCGGCATAAGTTAGGTGGTCGGTATTGTCAGGACCAATGAACTCTTCACCTGCACCGATGACGCCTTGATTGGCCAGCTGGTCTGCCATCTCATTACCCTCGTGTCCAGCATGCCCCTTGATCCATTGCCAATCGATCATGCGACCTTGGGTCAGCGCATCGAGTTCTTGCCATAATTCAACGTTTAGAACGGGTTTTTTGTCGGCTTTGCGCCAGCCGTTCTTTTTCCAGTTGTGGATCCATTGGGTGATGCCATCTTTGACGTAGCCTGAATCTGTCCATATCTTTATGGGTGTGTCGGCAGGCGTGCGCTTTAGGGCGGTGATTGCGCCTAATAGCTCCATGCGGTTATTGGTGGTGTCAGCTTCTCCGCCCCAGATGTTGTGGATGTCGCCATTGGGATGAATGATGTGCGCGCCAAATCCGCCCGCCGAAGCGCCCTGTTTGCCATTGCCCTTACAGGCGCCGTCAGTGTAGGCGATGATGTAATTATTCATGATA
>NZ_JAAELD010000218.1 GCF_024227015.1 Moraxella sp. | reverse complement strand
GCTTACGGTTAGTGTCTGAGTGTGTGCTGTCATAATGGTCAAACGACACGCCAAAACGATCAAAATCTCGTTTATGCTCCACTTGCACGCTCTGAATTAGCTCTTCGGGCGTGATACCGTTTGCTTCGGCACGGAGCATAATCGCCGTCCCGTGTGCGTCATCGGCACATACATAAATCACGTCATGCCCCATAGACCGCATGGCACGCACCCAAATATCGGCTTGGATATAGCCCAAAAGGTGTCCCATATGGATAGAGCCGTTGGCGTAGGGTAGGGCGTTGGTAACAAGAATTTGGCGTTTGGCTGTCATGATGTACCTTATGAAGTTATATAATAAAATGGTTAATTTTACCGTAAATCGCCCACAAAATCACGTAAAAAATCAAGCCAAGAAATGCTTGGCTTGATCTAATAGGAGATTGGTTTAATCAATGAATTTTAGACCTGAACGCGTTGGCGGTTCTGGGTCAGGTGTTGCGATGTTGACATATTCGCTAGGGTCAAAGAAAAATCCTTCGCTTGGGTCTTCTTTGGCATAGATGCCAAGCACGGCCGCCATTGGAATCCATACATCTTGTGATACACCACCAAATCGCGCCGCAAAAGAAATGGATTCATTGTCAATGTGCAGGTCTTTGGTTGCTTGATAAGAAGCTGCCAACACCAGACGACCTTCTTGCGCGTAATCAAGTGGTGCGACCACGTCGCCATGCGTGGCATCAATCATCAAGTAAGCGGTCAGGTCATTGTCTTCGAGCCACTCATGCATTGCTCGAACCATGTAAGGGCGTTTTGGGGTGTAAGACATGTAATTACTCCGTGTCTTTATCTAGATAGTTTGGTAAGGTTTTTAGGCTGTTTTTAAAGCTGCTGCGATTAAGTAGACGCTCTTTATAATCTATCAGTGGTCTACACAGCGCGGGCGGTAGGTCAATTCCCATCTGCGGTAGGCGATAAAGTAGCGGTGCAATCAAAACATCACACCAGCTAAATTCATCAGATAAAAAATACTCATGCTTTGTAAATAAAGGGGATAGCGTTATCAGGGAATCTGACAGTGTTTTTTTGGCATGGGCAGCACTTGTGGCATCGAAGCTGTCCGGATGGGTTAATAAAGTGTGAGCAAGCTTTAGCCAGTCATTCTGCAATCTCCATGCTAGCTGACGTACTACGGCACGCTCTTTTGGGGTGGTAGGTAGTAGCTTGCCGGCACCATGACGTTCCTCTAGGTACTCAAAGATGGTATTTAATTCATACAGTGTGATGTCGCGTCCGACTAATATCGGCAGGGTGCCGTAGGGATTGAGTTCTGCCAGCTCTTCTGGGCGTTCAGACTCGATAAAGGCAAGCTCGTACGACAGGCGCTTTTCTTCTAGTAATAAGCGCACCACATGACTGTCGTAGCCATCATCGGCATAAAGAACGAACTGGGTGGGCAATAAGTGAGAAAACTCTGCCATAAAGCTGGTTGATTTGTTTGAAGTTGATGGGTAGTTTAGCAAATTTTGAATCAAAAGTGTATAGATAAATAAAAAGAGCCAGTAGTTAAACTGGCTCTTTGGATTGGTGATGATTACTTCACATCTTTCCAGAATTCTTTGTTTAGTAGATAAACAGGAATTAACAGGATAAGTAAGAATAGTAATACAAATGCACCATAGATCTTACGATCATGACGGACAGGCTCTGCCATCCATGCCATGAAGTTGACTAGGTCGCCAACACGTGCTTTATATTCTTCTTCGCCAAGCTCTTGTTGTAGGTTGTGCAGCACATGTGGCATGGCAGCATTTGCCAGTACCAAGTTGTTCGCACCCCAAGGACGGCTTGGGTCTTCGTAGAATGATAGTAGGTAAGTATATACCCAATCATCACCACGCAGACGAGTCTCTAACGATAGGTCTGGAGGCGCAGCACCGAACCAAGCACCTTGTAGCTCAGGATTGATGTTCGCAGTAACGTGATCACCGATCTGATCCGATGTCACCATCAAATACTTCTCAACAAGCTCTGGCGGCACGTCCAAATCCTGTGCAATACGAGAGTGACGTACGTACTGGGCTGAGTGACAGCCCACACAGTAGTTCATGAACATTGCGGCACCGCGTTGTAGTGAGCCTTTGTTCGTAAGGTCAATCGGAGCTTTGCTACACTCTAGGGTAGTGCTTGTACCATCAGCTTCGGTATATGTACCACAGCCGTGACCACCTGCAGCCATTGCGCTAGGGCTTGCCACCAAAGAAGCACCTGCCAGCAGTAGACCTGCGCCTAGTGTTTTTAGGTTAAATGCTTTCATTAGTGACCTCCCGTAACACGTTCTGGTGGTTGTTTGCATTTTTCGATAGACGTGTAGAACGGCATCAGAAGGAAATACAAGAAGTATAGGATGGTGCAAATACGACCAACGATGGTAGAAGTTGGGGTAGAGGCTGTACCACCTAGGTAGCCTAGAATTAGGAAGCTTGCCACGAAGATTGCTAGAGCGATTTTCGATAGAATGCCTTTGTAGCGAATCGAGCGTACTGGCGAGCGGTCAAGCCAAGGCAATACGAATAACACGGCAATCGCTGCACCCATTGCGATGACACCACCTAGCTTACTAGGAACGGCACGCAAGATTGCATAGAATGGCATGTAGTACCATACAGGTGCAATGTGTGGTGGGGTCTTGAGTGAGTTCGCAACTTCGAAGTTTGGTTTTTCTAGGAAGTAACCACCGCCTTCAGGCACAAAGAACACCACAGCAAAGAAGCAAATGAAGAACACCACGATACCAACCATGTCATGCACGGTGTAGTAAGGGTGGAAAGGTACGCCGTCTAGAGGTATGCCATTTTTATCTTTTAGTTTCTTGATGTCAATGCCATCTGGGTTGTTAGAGCCAACATGATGCAGTGCAACCAAGTGCATGAATACAAGACCTACTAGGATCAATGGAATCGCAACAACGTGTAGAGCGAAGAAGCGGTTTAGAGTGATGCCAGAGATTAGATAGTCACCTTTGACCCATTCAGCAAGGCCGTCACCAATCACAGGAATGGCAGCAGGTAGGTTAAGAATAACCTGAGCACCCCAGAATGACATGTTACCCCAAGGTAGCAAGTAACCAAAGAAGCCTTCAGCCATCAAGCATAGGTAGATTGCCATGCCGATCAGCCATACCAGCTCACGCGGTTTTTGATATGAACCATATAACAGACCACGGAACATGTGCAGATAGACAACAATGAAGAACGCTGAAGCACCAGTTGAGTGCATGTAGCGGATTAACCAGCCGCCTTTAACATCACGCATGATGTATTCAAGCGAGGCAAATGCACCTTCAGCGCTAGGGTTGAACATCATGGTTAGCCAGATACCAGTAACTAACTGGTTAACCAACACAACCATTGACAACACGCCAAAGAAGTACCAAAAGTTAAAGTTTTTTGGTGCATAGTACTTTGACATGTGGTATTCGTAAGTTTCGGTCGCAGGGTAGCGTGCATCTACCCAGCCCATAAATTTCTTAGCGATACTCATGATTACGCCTCCCCAACGGTCAAGATGCTGCCATCAATGCTGTATTCTGGAATAGGTAGGTTGGTAGGGGCAGGTACGCCACTATAAACACGTCCAGATAGGTCATACAAAGAACCGTGGCAAGGACAGAAGAAACCACCAAACCAATCAGCACCACCTAAGTCAGCCGCACCCACTTCAGGACGGAAGGTTGGTGCACAGCCAAGATGCGTACAAACACCCTCAACCACCAATACCTCAGGTTGGATTGAGCGAGTTTCGTTTTTGCAGTATTCAGGCTGAATTGAAGCTTCTGAATCAGGATCGCTTAGTTTTGGGGTAACTTTGCTAAGGTTTGCCACCATTTCTTCGGTGCGTTTAACGACAAAGATTGGTTTGCCACGATATTTTACAGTGATCATTTGACCATTTTCGATGCCGCTGATGTCGGTAATAACAGCAGCGCCCGCGGCTTCCGCTTTGGCGCTTGGATACCAAGAACGCACAAATGGGGTGGCTATCGCGCCCACACCAACTGCACCGATGGCAGCGGTAGTCGCGATTAGGACTCTACGGCGTTTAATATTCACGCCTTCGGCATGGCTCATTAAAACTTCCTCCAGAAAAAGATGGGCTAATCCCATACTGGGTGTATGGCTACGACAAACAGCTTGTCATAAAATCCACATTTGCTGTGCCTAATTTTTATTAAACGTGCCTATTTTAAGCTATTTTTGACATAAAATAAATTCTTATCGTACAAACTTCTGTAAAAAAGTTATAAAAACTTCACAAAATGATAAAAAATCCTGCAATTTTGTATGGAATTTCATGGAATGATAATCATTATTATTTATTTGTCTAAAAATACGGTTTTGTTTGGGTTTTTAAGTGGCGGTTTTGTCAAGCTTGGCGCTGGAATTTGGTAATGACAAAGTCAAGATGTGTTTTAAGGGTGGTTTTGTCAGTTTAAATTAATAATGATAGTGGTAAATTAAATATTACAACTTCTAATGAATTAGCACCTATTAAAGAAGAAAAGAAGGTTTCTTTCAAAGAAGATGATCAAAAAGATAAGTTTGATATATTTTCAAAAT
>NZ_JAAELD010000217.1 GCF_024227015.1 Moraxella sp. | reverse complement strand
GACGACAATAGCAAGATGGAACCACCTGATCCCTTCCCGAACTCAGAAGTGAAACGTCTTAGCGCCGATGGTAGTGTGGTTCGCCCATGTGAGAGTAGGTCATCGTCAGCATCTTATTTATCCTAACCCCTGACTGAAAAGTTGGGGGTTTTAGGTATGGCGATATTATGATAAAAGCAGAATCTGGATTTACATTCATTCAATTAATCATAGTTTTATTGATTGTTTCTGTGTTGCTATTTTTTGCTTACCCTATGATTCCTGCTCTGTTTGAGCGCATGGAATCGCATGCAACAAGCAAACATCTCTATGAAGCAATTCGCTTGGCAAAGATAGAGAGCTATTCAAGAGGCAAGGATGTTATCATTTGTGCCATGAACAGCGGGAATGAATGCAGCAGGAGCGCCCAAGAGAGATTTGTTGTGTTTGTAGATAATGATAGGGACAATAGATTTGGTGCTAAAGATTATATAATTAGCAGCGAATCTTTGTATTTAAAACATGGTATAATTGAAATGAATGCCTCGTTATCACGTAATTATATGAAATTTATGGGTGATACGGGTAAGCCACGTGGGAATTATGGCAATATTAAATATTGTACCTTATCCAAGAATAACAACAATAATTTTCAAATTGTCATCAATACACATGGCGTTGTGACTGAGAGACAAGGTCACTTATATCGTATAGAATGTTAGAAAGGGGATGGTATGGCGGTAGATTTTTCTCAGACTTTAATTGTGGCGATTTCGGCGACAGCCTTATTTGATTTGTCCGAAGCGGAAACCAAACTGATTGAATTAACAAAAAAGGACGAAGAGACGGCCGCTAAGAAATTTCGCGAATATATGCATTTGCGCGAGAATGAGCCTTTGAATCAAGGAACTGGTTACCCGCTTATCAAGGCGCTTTTGAATTTAAATCGATATCAGGATGATAAGGAATATCATGATGAGTCGCCCTTTGTTGAGGTGGTGATCGTTTCTAAATCTACGCCAGATATTGGTATACAGGTGCTCAATGCTATTCGTACACATGAGCTGGGCATTACTCGATCTGCTTTTATCTCTGGTGCTTCGGTGGCGGATTATATTAGGGATTTTGATGTTGATCTGTTCTTAACCACCAATCGCGAAGACGCTCAGAAAGTGGCGGATGCGAACATTTGTGCTTGCGCGATTCTTGATGCAACCCCGATCGATACATCCGAGCTTGACACTGAGCAACTGCGTATTGCCTTTGATGGGGACGCTGTGTTATTTGATGAGGCGGGAGAATTGGTGTTTAAGCAGCAAGGATTGCAGGCATTCCACCATCATGAGAATGAGATGGCTGATTTGCCGATGGAGAAAGGACCTTATGCGGATTTTCTTATTAAACTCTCTAAGCTTCAAAATAAATTGCCCAATGAGACTGAAGATGCGGTGCATAATCCGATCCGTATTGCCTTGGTTACTGCCAGAAATGCACCTGCTGACATGCGAGCGATTAAGACGCTGCGTGAATGGGGTGTGAGTGTTGATGTGGCTTTTTTCTTGGGTGGTCTAAATAAGACGAAAGTTCTGCAAACCTTTGCACCGCATATCTTCTTTGATGATTCAATTAAGCACATCGATGCTGCGCGTAATGTTGTGCCCTCTGCACTGGTGCCGTATCATTCGACTTCATTGTTGAATGATGCGCCGCAGCATTTGGATGAGCAGGTATTTAAGCCTGTTAAAAAGCGTAAAAAACCATGAGAAAATCAACAGTGTTCAAACTAGTTCTCGCTGCAGCTTTATTAATGTTGCCGAGACGCAGCAGTCCAAAAAAGCCGCGACATGACGATTAGACTTATTGATACGCACACCCATTTTGACGTGCCTGAGTATGATGAACATCGCATGCTTATGACAGAACGCGCTCATGAACAGGGCGTTAGACATCTGGTATTGATTGGTTTTTTGGCGAATTATTTTCATCAGATGGTAAAAGTCAAATCCCAAATGGCGGATTTTGCCAAGAGCAGCCACCAAGGCATTCAGGCTCACTTGGCGTTCGGGCTTCACCCTTTGTATATCATGGAGCAGTCGGATTCTGATTTGGTGTTGCTTGATGATTTTATTAAAAAGCATGGCAGTATTGCCATTGCTGAAATTGGCTTGGACACCTATCCAAAGACCCTAGCGCAACCTGATATTTTTGAAAAACAAAAGCGTTTTTTTATTGAGCAAATTCACCTTGCCAAGCATTATGATTTACCGATTTTATTGCATATTCGTAAAGCGCACGCTCAAGTCCTACAAATTTTAAAAGATCATAAATATCGCGCCAGCATTCAAGGTGGTATCGCTCATAGTTTTAGTGGCGGCGAACAAGAGGCGTTGGCTCTCGTGAAGATGGGATTTAAGCTTGGCATCACAGGGCAAATTACTAATCCTAACGCTAAGAAATTACGCAATTCTGTGATGAGCGTGTTTAGGCGATATGGCACTGAGGCATTCGTGATTGAGACGGACTGCCCTGATATGATGCCGGTACCTTGCCAGCACTTGGGTGCATTCAATGAACCTGCTAATTTGGTGTACGTGCTTGATGAGTTGGCGGTGATGTTTGATATGGATAAAGAGAATTTGGCGAGGCAGCTATGGCGGAATAGCAATGAGGCACTGTGCCAAAATTGGGTATATGAATGATGAATGATGTGTTAACCGCTAGACGATTCACTGGCACGCGGACGCTTTATGGCGATGGGTTTGAGAAATTTATCAATGCTCATGTCTATGTGATCGGTGTTGGTGGCGTGGGCTCTTGGGCGGCTGAAGGTTTAGCGAGAACAGGGGTGGGGCGGATTACGTTGGTCGATCTGGATGTGTTGGTTGAGAGTAACATCAACCGTCAGTTGCCCGCCTTAGACAGCACGCTTGGGGAGTCGAAGATTGAGGCGATGGCAACACGACTTAGGCAAATCAATCCCAATCTTGAGCTAAATGTGGTCGATGATTTTTTGACTGCAGATAATGTGCAGCAGATTTTGCCTAGCAAGGAAGAAGTGGCAGATCTAGCAGATCAAGGTAAAAATGTGATCGTGTTAGACTGTGTCGATGACATGAATGCCAAGCTTGCTTTGGCGCTGCATTGCCGATTTAATAAAATCAAGCTCATCGTCTCTGGCGGGGCGGGTGGAAAAATTGACCCAACGCAAATCAAAGTCGCTGATCTAACGGATGTTACCCAAGACCCATTATTGGCAAAATTAAGAAACAAACTTAAAGAAAAAAATATCAGTCAGTCAAAAGGTAAATTTGGCATCAAATGCATCTATTCAACCGAACAATTAAAAATGGCAACAGCATGTGAAAGCGGTCTGAATTGTGGCGGTTACGGCTCAGCGGTGGCAGTTACGTCTGTGGTGGGCATGGTGATGGTGTCAGAATGCCTAAGATTGATTACCAAATAATAAACCTAAGCAGAAAAAATCCCCAATGAAGTATTGGGGATTTTTTGTGGGTGTGTATTACACGTTACACGCGTGATAGGTATTCGCCAGTACGAGTATCGACTTTTACGATTTCGTCTTGTTGTACGAATAGCGGTACGCGTACCACTGCGCCAGTCTCTAGACGTGCAGGTTTACCGCCACCGCCAGAAGTATCGCCACGCAGACCTGGATCGGTTTCTACGATTTGTAGCTCAACGAAGTTTGGTGGGGTAACGCTTAGTGGCGCGCCATTGAATAGAGTGATGGTGCAAAGTGCGTTTGAGTTCTCTTTTAGCCATTGTGCTGCATCGCCCATGGCGTTCTTGTCGGCTTGCATTTGCTCGAAAGTCTCAGGGTGCATGAAGTGCCAGAACTCACCATCGTTGTATAGATAGTTCATTTCGGTATCTAGTACGTCAGCGCCTTCTAGGCTGTCACCAGATTTGAAGGTTTGCTCTAGAACTTTACCTGTTTTTAGGTTGCGAAGTTTAACACGGTTAAAGGCTTGACCTTTACCAGGTTTAACGTATTCGTTTTCGATGATTGAGCATGGGTTGCCGTCAAGCATGACTTTTAGGCCAGCTTTAAAATCATTGGTAGAATAACTTGCCATGATGATTACCTTTAAAAAAGAAAAATAAATTTTGGCGAAAGTGCGATATAATACCCAGCATTTCGCAAATGTCGCTAAACAGCACATTATATATAGTTTTGTTGAATGTTGTCAAAAGATAATGAATGATTTTTCAAAAATTTCGACCATCGATGTTGATTCTGCTTACAGCGATTGGCAAAGTGAATTGGCTGACGGTGTTTTGGATGTGGCTGAATTGTTTGATTTGCTTGAGATAGAGCGTCCTAACGCGCCTTATCAGCCTAAGAATTTTGGGCTAAGAGTGCCGCGAGCCTTTATTCAAAAGATGGCAAAGGGCGACCCGCACGACCCGCTGCTACTGCAGGTTCTGCCAGACATCAAAGAAACTCTGGCAAGCGCTGGCTATACTGCCGATCCCCTACAAGAGAATGAGCAAAACCCAATCAAGGGTCTGCTGCACAAATACAAAAACCGCGTACTGATTACCACGACGGGGGCGTGTGCGGTGCATTGTCGTTATTGTTTTCGTCAGCATTTTGACTACCATGCGAACATGCCAAGCACTCAAGAGATCGCTTATATTGCCGACTATGTGGCGAGCTGCCCTGACGTTGATGAGGTGATCTTTAGTGGTGGTGATCCGCTGAATCTGAATCATAGACGTTTAACAGCTTGGTTTGATGCTATAAATTCCATCCCAAACGTCAACACCATCCGCATTCATACGCGTCTGCCTGTGGTGCTACCCAATCGTGTGGATGATGCGCTGCTAAGCCTGCTAAAAGACTCTCCAAAAAACATCGTCATGGTGCTGCACATCAATCATGCCAATGAGATTGATGAATCTCTTAAACAAAAATGCCGCGCACTCAGAGGGTCTGGCGCTGTCT
>NZ_JAAELD010000216.1 GCF_024227015.1 Moraxella sp. | reverse complement strand
TGAGCAGGGGCGCTGCCCCTACAACCCCGCTGGGGGGCACCCCCAGACCCCCGCAAAAGTGTAAAAGCGTTAAATATCAAAGCGTTATCCTGACGACGCGGAAGCCGAGCCTGCCGTACCCGCCCGCGACGACCCACCCGTCGCAGCGGCACGACACACGCGCCCTCCCCGGTCCGCCGCCCCACGAACCGCCGCGAACCACACGACTGCCATCACGATTCTTGTCCATACATTGTTTTTCTTTACCGCTATACTGACTTTCATATTCAGAGCAAGTCCATTCCCAAACGTTGCCTACCGTGTCATATAAGCCAAAAGGATTGGCTGCAAACGAACCAACAGGTGCAGTCATTTTTTTCGCATCCCAACCCCATTTAGCACCACATCCATCACAAGCCGCACGATTTTTACCAATCTTATTTCCCCACCAATACTTACTTTCCGTACCCGCTCGCGCGGCATATTCCCACTCCGCTTCAGTAGGCAAACGATATTCTTTCCCGGTTTGTTTACTTAGCCATTCGGTATAAGCGACAGCATCATTCCAAGAAACGTTTATCACAGGGCGATTACCACGCCCCCAGCCTCTATCCCTTGGTTTTTCTCGCCCCGTCGCCTGTGCAAATTTATCATATTCTGCAAAGGTGACTTCATAACGCCCCATCGCAAATTCACTCACCGACACCCGATGCACTGGTTTTTCACGAACATAACCACCGCCCTGAATATCGCCCATCTGAAAACGCCCAGCGGGGATTTGCACCATTTCTGGACCAAAACCACCGTCTTTTAAGCGATCTCGAAACACTTTATTGGATTCCCAAACTTGAGTCTGTGGTTTTAAGGGCGGTTGTTTTGAGGATGGTGGCGCAGCGGCTTTTTCAGCCAAACGTCGTTCTAGCACCTGCAATTGCCGTTCTAATTCAGCAGTACGTCGCAAAGCAGCCTGTTTTTCTTGATCAACAACTTCTTCTGCACAAGGCGTAAAACAAAAATCGCCTGTGAGCGAAGACATACGCCAAGGAATTTGCTTACCATTACTCGCACTATCTACTCCACGAGCCGCTTGTTTAAAGACTTCCTCAATCTTTAAACCAGGCGTTTTAATCGCTTTAAGCAAATTCTGTGTGTATAAACCATTGCGTTCATCACCATCAGCCGCCTTTTTACCTAGTGCGGTGGCATAACTGATAATCGTTCCGCGCGGCGCATCCATCGCTGCTAACCCATCTTGAGAACGAAAATAACTCCGATAGGGATTACTCCGACACGCATCCAGAATCACAATATTAACCCGACTCCCCGCATTCTGCATAATATCCACCACAAATTGGGCATCAACGGTGCGATATTTAACCAGAGCAGGTTTTTGAATTTTGGGACCAATCGGTACCAGGTAATTATGCTTATCAATTTGCAAACCATGCCCTGCATAAAAAAACAAACCAACCCCGTTTTGACTTAAACGCTCTGCAAAGTTAATCAGGGCTTTATCCATCTGCTCTTGATTCAAGTCTTGCTTATGAATCACCGTAAAACCATACTGCCGTAGCACTTTAGCCATATCTTCGGCATCGTTTTGAGGATTGGGCAAATAATCACCAGGGTAACGGCTATTGCCAATCACTAAAGCAAGTCGCTTTTCATTCACTGTGAATGAACGATAAATCGTCTCAGAAAAGTCATCACCCCCCATTCCTCTTAGCAGTGATTGCCCCTGATAGGCATTTAACCAGAGCAATATCATCAATAAACCAAAAAACGTCGCGAGTATTTTTAGTAATTTCATCATGGATTAATTCTCCTGTTTTAAATCATAACTGATGTTACGCAAGGTGCTTTCAAATTCCACCGATTTCATCGGTGGCTATTCACATTTCACCCCGTTGGGGTTAGTTTCAACTCAGAAAAGGTTAAACATGAATAGGCTATTCACATTTCACCCCGTTGGTGTTAGTTTCAACCCAGAAGGGGTTAAACATGAATAGCCACCGATGAAATCGGTGGAACTTGGAAGCGATTCACATTTTACCCCGTTGGTGTTAGTTTCAACCCAGAAGG
>NZ_JAAELD010000215.1 GCF_024227015.1 Moraxella sp. | reverse complement strand
TGGCAGCATTTAACCCCCTATCTGTTCTGCTACTGATTGGTATGATTAGTGCTCGGCAGATTTTTTATGGCATTTCGATGCTACATAAGTTTAAGGGCATTACAGGCTTTAAAAAGTTCTATCTCGTGTCAGCCATGACCGATGAATCTTTTGCCATCAACTACTCAGCCAATATTAAGGATGGCGTTGATAAAACGTGGTTTATGGTATTTATCACGATTTTTTTGCACATTTATTGGGTGAGCGGCGCGACACTTGGGGCGCTACTTAGTGATGTTTTACCTTTTGATTTGAAGGGTTCAGAATTTGCCATGACGGCTTTGTTTTTGGTGATTTTTATGGAGCAATGGCTCAAAGAAGACAGCCACATCAGCTCAATCATCGGGCTTAGCATTAGCATTGTTTCTTTGGTAGTTTTTGGCAAGGATAGCTTCTTGATTCCTGCGATGGCTGGGATTTTGATCTTGCTTGGTGTGTTTCGTACACGTCTGCGTGCCTATCATTGAGGATGAGTCATGAGTATTGAACAACAAATCATCAGTATCCTCGTCGCCATCATCGCCTTACAGATCTGTCGCTGGCTTGCCTTTATCGCCTTCCCAGAGCACAAACCCATCCCAAAATTCGTACAATATCTAGGCAAGGCACTACCCTCTGCTGTATTTGGGCTTTTGGTCGTGTACTGCTATAAGAACGTCGATCTGCTCACGCCACATCATGGCGCACCAGAATTCATCGCAGGGATCGTGGTAGTCGTACTTCACATTTGGCGACGCAACATGTTTTTATCCATCGGTGCTGGCACCTGCCTTTATATGTTTTTAATCCAAAAAATCTTCATCTAAATCAAAGATTTCATCAAATACGGCATGATAATACGCCGCTTTTTTATCCAATGCCAAAGGATAAGCACGCGAAGATGACGGCAGTCTGTGTAATGTCACTATTTTATCATTTATGGGTAATTGCACCGACTCGCCAATTTTTGGCGGATTTAAATCATGTGCTGACAGCAGAATTTCGGTCGCCTTCTCGCCTGTGGTGATGATATGTGCGCATTCTGGCATCTGAACAAGTAGTTCTGGGACATCAGACGACTCGATGACGGTTAAGAACTTATCCGATGCATTGCCCTGCTCGCGTATCACTGCCTTAGCAGCATCAAAAATGGCAATGCCTTGCTCCCTCAAAAAATCCTCAATCTTATCCTGATAAAAACACTTATTCGACACACCAATAAAGCATTCTTTATCGCCAAAAAACACCAACCCCATGATGCGCCACATGTCATTATTAAAATTCGGATAATAAAAATCCATCTTCCAGCGCGACTTTGGCGGTGGAAAGCTACCAAGCATTAATACCTTGGCATTCTTTGGTATGAATGGCAACAAGGGATGTTTTTCAATATTCATGGAAATCGCGACAATCAAGATAGATTTTTAGCTATTAATTTAAAGTAAGCATTAAAAAAGCCGACAACATGGTCGGCTTTTTTATTCCAATCAGAGATTAGAATGATTTAACGAATGATACGCCATAAACCCATGGGCTTAGGTCTAGTTCGCCTTCATCTGCACCGTTTACCTTAACGTCAGTTTTAAGGTCGATGTA
>NZ_JAAELD010000214.1 GCF_024227015.1 Moraxella sp. | reverse complement strand
TGCTGAGCATGGTGTGGGCATGACCAAAAAGCCGTACCTAGACTATACCCGCTCGCCTGTGGAGATTGAGTACATGAAAGCAGTCAAGGCGGTATTTGACCCTAATGGGATTATGAACCGTGGCAAGGTCTTTGATATGGATTAATCTTAACCTCATTATCATAAATTCATCTTAATAAAAAATCCTGCCATAACGACAGGATTTTTTTGGATAACCAGTAGCTAGGCGATTACATCATTCCGCCCATGCCACCCATACCGCCCATGCCAGCACCCATATTAGGGGCTTCTGGGGCAGGTTTGTCGGTAATCATCACTTCGGTGGTGAGCATCAGTCCTGCCACGCTGGCGGCGTGTTCTAGGGCAGAGCGAGTTACCTTGGCAGGGTCAAGGATACCCATTTCTAGCATATCGCCATACTGACCTGTGGCAGCGTTGTAGCCGTAGTTGCCAGAGCCGTTTTTGACTTCATTGACAATCACAGACGCTTCATCGCCAGCATTGGTTACGATTTGGCGAAGTGGGGCTTCCATGGCACGGCGTAGGATATTGATGCCTGCGTTTTGGTCGTCATTGTCGCCTTTGAGTTCAGCCAATGCAGACAACGCACGCACTAGGGCAACACCGCCCCCTGGTACGATACCTTCTTCTACCGCCGCACGGGTGGCGTGTAGAGCGTCATCAACACGGTCTTTTTTCTCTTTCATTTCGGTTTCGGTGGCAGCACCGACTTTGATGACCGCCACACCGCCAGAGAGTTTTGCAACACGTTCTTGCAGTTTTTCTTTGTCGTAGTCAGACGTGGATTCTTCGATTTGACGTTTGATAGATTCAACACGGCTGTCAATTTGAGCCTTGTCGCCTGCTCCGTCCACAATCACGGTGTTTTCTTTGCCAACGGTGGTTTTCTTAGCTGTGCCTAGGTGTTCAAGCGTGGCAGTTTCAAGAGACAGGCCCACTTCTTCTGAAATCACGATACCACCTGTCAAAATGGCAATGTCTTGGAGCATGGCTTTACGTCTGTCGCCAAAACCAGGGGCTTTAACGGCACAGGTTTTTAGACCGCCACGCAAGTTATTTACCACCAAAGTCGCCAACGCTTCATTTTCTACGTCTTCGGCGATGATAAGTAGCGGACGGCTCGTTTGCATGACTTGTTCTAGCAGTGGCACAATCTCACGGATATTGGCAATCTTTTTGTCCACAAGTAGGATAAAAGGATTGTCAAATTCACAAGTCAAGCTGTCTTGCTTATTGGCAAAGTATGGGCTGATATAGCCACGGTCAAACTGCATACCCTCAACCACTTCTAGGGTGTCTTCAAAGCCAGAGCCTTCTTCCACGGTAATCACGCCTTGCTTGCCCACGGTTTTCATGGCCTCTGAGATTAGCTCGCCAATCTTAGTATCAGAGTTGGCTGAAATTGAACCCACTTGAGCAATCGCTTTAAAGTCATCGGCAGGGGTAGATAGGGCGTGGATTTGCTCAACGGCAACACGGGTCGCCTTGTCAATGCCACGTTTTAAATCCATGGGGTTCATGCCAGCAGCGACAGTTTTCATGCCCTCGGTTAGGATAGCTTGGGCAAGTACAGTGGCGGTGGTGGTGCCGTCCCCTGCCACGTCATTGGTTTTTGAAGCTACTTCACGGACAAGCTGAGCTCCCATATTTTCAAATTTGTCTTCAAGCTCAATCTCTTTTGCCACGCTCACACCGTCTTTGGTAATGGTTGGTGCCCCAAAAGACTTGTCAATCACCACGTTACGACCTTTTGGTCCTAGGGTAACTTTGACAGCGTCTGCTAGGATATTGACACCGTCAATCATTTTTTCACGGGCAGTTGTGCCAAAACTTACGTCTTTTGCCATGTTTATTCTCTCTTTTAATATGATTTAATGTAATTTAGGATGGGTCTGGCTTATTCCAATACACCCAATACGTCAGATTCTTTCATGATTAAGAGCTCTTCGCCATCAATCTTGACAGTCTGACCTGCGTACTGACCAAACAGTACCTTGTCGCCGACTTTGACATCTAAAGGACGCAAGCCATTTGTAAACATACTGTTTATGGAATTATCCACAAGCTGACCCTTGCCCACAGCAATGACCTCGCCTTGTTGTGGTTTTTCTTGGGCAGAGCCTGGCAGCAGGATTCCGCCTGCGGTTTTTTGTTCTTCTTCGGTACGACGTACCACAATACGATCATGTAGAGGACGAATTGACATAAATTTCTCCGTGTTACGTTAATTAATATATAAAACTAGCCTTTAACAGGCTCACGCTTAAAAATGGTGTTCATGAGAAAATTTTTCAAGATAATTCGCCATAAATCATCAAAAATTTTATAAAAACTGCGGTAAATTCCATCATAATTGGGCAATCTTTTGATATTGTGATGGCAAAGGGGTGATTTTAGGGAAAAATAATCCGCAAAAATTTACGTATTTACCCCAATCTTAACCCAAAGCCAACAAACAAACGCGTTCAAAGCCTTGAAAATGTAACAAAATTTATCCATTATAGGCACATCAACTTGTTAAATTTATAAAGGTACTACAATGAACACAACAATGATCAATAAAACCAAAATCGCCATCGGTGCCAGCCTATTGGCAGCAGGCGCACTCATCGGCACCAGCGCACAAGCAGCCGATCTACCAGGCTATAGCGCCACCTACGCCGTGAAGGCAGATGGCAGATCAGGCACAGCGACTCGCACCCTAACCAAGTCGGGCAATAGCTACAACTACACCGTCAAGGCATCGGCAGCTCGTATCGCAAGCGTCGATCAGTCGTCTAAGTTTAGCCTGTCGGGCGGTAGAATTCTACCATCAAGCTCATCGATGTCTGTGCGTCTGTTTGGCGTGGGCAACACACACAGCATCAAATTTAATAACTCTGCCAAGACAGCTGTATCAACCTATAAAGGCAAATCGACCACCCTAAAAATGAGCTCTCAGGCCTATGATGATCTAAGCCTAGAAGCTCAAATCCGCCAAGAATTGATTAACGGCAGATTCTCTGGCAACTACCATCTGGTGCGCAAAACCAGCATCGATACTGCCAAATTCAAACGCTCAGGCACGAGCAAGCTGACCGTCCCTGCAGGCACCTATGACGTGGTTCGTATTGACCGAGTGCATGACGATCGTGGTCGTGCGACAAGCTTTTGGTTAGCGCCTAGTCTAAACTACCTACCCGTCAAAGTCAGCCAGACTAATGACGGTAAGACCATCTCTATGGAGCTGACGAAAGCGAACTAATTCGACAGATTGGCTCATAATAAAAACAGCAGGGTTATCGCCCTGGTGTTTTTATGTAATGCCTACCTAAGATTGTTTGTGCATCGGCGGTAGGCGTTTTAGTAGAATGAACAGATAATAATTGATAAATAATAAGACAATAAACTCCACCAATCGCATCGCCCAGATGCCAGCGCCCACCCCTTCATAATAGCGAATCAGCGCAAGCACGCCTGCCACGCCCAGATATACCAACGTGACAATACTGGCAAAAATCAGCACATAAGGCGAATTACCGCGGATGATGGCAGGTGTAAATAATAGCGCAGGCAGCATCGCCAGAATCTGCACAACCACGCCATTGATCACATTGGCATCTGTTAGCATCATGATAGACAGCGGGTAAATGATGATGGCAAGCACCACCCATAGCCACCAGCACAGCTTTAGGCGTTGATGGATCGGCTGGATGGGTTTTTGAACAAATGGTTTTTTCATGAGTGTGTTTTATTAATTGGCTAATTTTTTGACGATATTGGCAAGGCGTACACCCTGAGCGATGGCAAGCGCTCGCTCATCTGCCGTCATGGCAAATTCATGCGTCGCGCCTGCAACACTACTCACCCCATAAGGCGTGCCGCCGCGATTGGTGCGATTAAGTTCCGCGTGCGCATAAGGCAGACCCACCAGGATCATGCCATGATGCAGAAGTGGCATCATCATGGTTAATAAGGTCGCCTCATTGCCTCCGTGCATGGTGCCGCTGCTGGTGAACACACAAGCAGGCTTACCCTGCAGATCACCCGCCAACCACGACGTCACCGTATTATCCCAAAAATACTTCATGCTGGCAGACATGTTACCAAAATGCGTCGGGCTACCAACCGCCAAACCTGCACAGCTCGACAGTTCCTCAGCCGTACAATATAAATCACCCTCATCCGGAATGACAGATGCAACCTGTTCGGTGACGCTTGATACCTTAGGCACGCGGCGTATCTTAACCGCCGCGCCTGTATTCATCACCCCCTCTGCGATGGCATAGGCGAGTTCTTTGGTGCGGTTGTGATTGGTGTCGTATAACACCAGGATGTATAAATCGGTCATAGCTTGTCTTTTGGGTTATCTAATCTTGAACATTATAGCTTAATTTTAGCAAAATCCACGCATCAAATTTTTACACTTGCTTAATTTTATCTATTTTTTCGCCAAAAACACTTTAAAAATGCGTGATATTTGTTACACTAAGGTTCATGAATTTTATTGGATAATTAGCTTAGATTATGACGAATTTTTTAAATAAATTACCTTTTTCCCATCATGGATGGTTCATGTATTTACGCCTTTTGGTGCGTCACTTTATTGAAGATGAATGCCAACAAAAAGCCGCCAGCCTAACCTACACCACATTACTGTCCTTAGTGCCGATCTTGACTGTGATCTTGGTGGTGTTCTCTAGCGTACCTGCGCTGTCTGACATGCGCGAACAGTTACAGTCGGTCATCTACAACAACCTCATGCCGTCATCAAGCGAGCAAATCAGCCAATATTTTGACAGCTTCGCCCAAAAATCCAGCAACCTTGGCGTGGTGGGTGTGATCGGTTTATTCGTCACTACGATGATGACCTTGATGACCATCGAGACCGCATTTAATAAAATCTGGCGTGTCAAAGAACGCTCCGGTGGTGCTTCTAGCATCATTCGTTATTGGGCACTGATCACGCTAGGACCCATCGTTCTTGGCGTGGCGTTCGGTGCATCGAGCGCAATTCAGAGTGTGGATTTTTTGAACCGTCAGATTGCAGGTTATGGGATTGATTGGTCGATCTGGGCGTATGTGATTTCTGTGCTGTTTACGATTACGGGCTTTATTGGGATGTATTGGTTCATCCCAAAAGTTCAAGTACCCTTTAAGAATGCCGCCATCGCAGGTGTAGTCTCTGCCATTTTATTTGAAATTCTAAAGGCGATATTTGGCTCCGTCATGTCTAACTTCACCAGCTATGAAGCGATTTATGGTGCGTTTGCCGCCTTGCCTATTTTTCTATTATGGATTTTCTTGTCTTGGAACATCATTCTGCTAGGCGTGGAGATTAGCTACACGCTGACGATTTTTGACACCAAAGAAGTGCCTGTACGTCATCCATTATTAAGCCTGCTTGACATGCTTAACCTAACCTATAAGCGCTACCAAGAAGGCAAAACCGTCAGCGAACACGACCTTCGTCAGGTGCTAGGACGTAAAGAGCTGCCAAAATGGAGTCTCTACCTTGATCAGCTGATCGATGCCAAGCTCATCACCCGCACCAAAGATGATGAATACCTACTGCAGACAGATCTTAGCAGCATGAGCCTGTGGCAGTTCTACAAAACCCTGCCCTACCCACTCCCCATCAAAGACGAGCTTGATGCCCTAAAAGCAGCAGACTACGACCCTTGGTTCGTTGAAATCTACAAGAACCTTACCAAGATCGAACATACTGCCAAAGGTGAACTTGACATGCAAATGTCTGAACTGTTTGACAGCGCACCCGTCCGCAAAAAAGAAGAAATCGTACGCATCACCGATGAAGACGCCAAAGATAAGAGCGATGTGGATGGGTTCAAAGAAACCGCCCGCCGTGAAATTAATGAAAATGGCGAATCGGTCATCATCCCAGATGGCAAAGCAGCCTTCACAGAAAGTCGCCTGACCCAAGTCATTCGCCTACTCAAAAAAGCTTACCATCTGTTTGGCAAAAGCAAGAAAGTCGCCAATGACGTCAAAGACGGTCTAAAATAAATAATACATGTCCTAATAACAAAACCCGCCTAAATAATTGGCGGGCTTTATTATGATTAGGTAGGATTCAGTCAAAAAATACCTGCTCTACCTTACCCGTCAATACCTGCCCCAAAAATGGCGTGTTTTTGCCTGCTGACAGCATGGTGTCTTTACCTACCGTCCATGACTGATTGGGGTCAATCAGCACCACCCCGCCAATGGTTTCATAATCTGTAATCCCTGCGATTTTAGCAGGGTTGGTGCAGATTTTCTCCACAAGCTGTTCGGCGGTCAAAATACCGTCCGCCACGAGCTTACAACCCAATGACACAAAAGTATCAAAGTTACTAATCCCTGCCGTACTCTCGGCAAAGGGGGCTTGTTTGCTACTGCTTGATAGTGGCTCATGATGCGAGCAAATCGCATCAATCGTGCCGTCTTGCAGTCCCTTGATAAGGGCTTGTTGGTCGGTATTGGAGCGAAGTGGGGGCAGGACAAAAGCATGGGCGTTATATCCTTCAATGTCGTCATCGGTCAGGTGTAACTGGTGCATGGCGACATCACAGGTAATCGGCAAGCCCTTTTGTTTTGCCCAGCGAATCAGCTCCACAGACGTACGGCAGGTGATTTGGCTAAAATGAGCGGACAATCCTGTTTCTTCTACCATCAGGATTTGCTTAGATAGGGCAATGGTCTCGGCAAGCCACGGAATGCCCTGCAAGCCATGAAAAGATGCAATATAGCCATCATGAGCCACGCCCCCTGCTGATAGGCTCGGCTCGTCAGGATAAAAAAACACTTTCAAGTCAAAGGTGGACGCATATTCTAGCGTACGGAGCATGACTAGGTCATTTTCAAAGCCTTTGGTTGCATTGGTTACGCCAATCGCACCGCCTTGTTTTAGCCCTGCAAGGTTGGCAGGTTGTTTGCCGTCAAGCCCTGCGGTCAATGCCCCCAAAATGTGCAGATGAATACCCCCGTCCACCCATGCTTTTTGTTTTAAGCCCTTGAGCAATGAGCCATTTTCTAACACAGGGCTGGTGTCAGGCGGTAAGACAACGTGCAAAATGCCGTTCATGCGAGCCGAGTTACCTTCGCTTGCCAACGTGCCATGCGACTGATGCCCTGGTTCACGCAAACGTCCGCACAAATCCACAATGGACGGTATCAGCCATTTGCCGTCTGTCGGAACATTATCTAGGTTTGGCGATTGCCAAGTGGGGGGAAGTAGGTTTTTCATGTTTTTTCCTAATTTTTAAATCTCGCCAATATATTTTAAATTCTAAAATATAGCTACACCATCCAACTAAAGTCCATTCAGGGTAGCTATTCTATGAACGGTTAGCTGGCAGCTCTCACCAATTCCTGCCCCGCCATTGCCATTGCCATGACCGCCATACGCACCGCAATGCCGTTATTGACCTGCTTTAAAATCACCGATTGACTGCCGTCCGCCACGCCAGACGCTATCTCCACGCCACGGTTCATGGGGCCAGGGTGCATGACCAGAGCATTTGGTTTGGCAAGAGCAACACGAGCCTCGGTAATGCCATACATCTTGTAATACTCAGACGTGGACGGCAACAGGGGCGAGCCGATACGCTCATTTTGGATACGCAAGCCGATAATCACATCAGCGTCCGCCACGCCTTTATCAATACTCTCAAATACCGAGACGTTATACCGCTCAATACCTTTTGGCAAAAGGGTCTTAGGTGCAATCACACGAATATCACGCACCCCCAAAGTCGTCAAAGCCGAAATATCTGAGCGAGCCACACGGCTATGCTTGATGTCGCCAACAATCGCCACGGACAGCTCATCAAAGGGCTTATCCGCCTCACGGTAAATCGTCAGCATATCCAGCATGGCTTGGGTGGGGTGGGCATGCCAGCCGTCCCCTGCGTTGATGATTGCGACATTGGGGGTAACTTCGGTTGCCATAAAATGAGCCGCCCCACTTGATGAATGACGCACCACAAACATATCAGCACTCATCGCCTCCAAGTTCCACAGCGTATCACGCAAAGTCTCGCCTTTGGAAGTGGAGGATTTGGCGATGTCAAGATTTAGCACGTTCGCCCCAAGGCGTTTTTGAGCCGCCTCAAAGGTCGTGCGGGTGCGAGTGGAATTTTCAAAAAACAGATTCATCACCGTCTTGCCCGACAGCTCGTCAGTGTTAATAAGCCGTCCATTATCATCAAAATAGCTCATCGCCTTACCAATAATCCCTTCAAGTTGTGGGCGTGTCAGCCCCTCCACGCCGATAAAATGGCGAATGGCGGTGTCGTCATTGGGGGTAAGCTGTGGACGGGCAAGGGTTTGGTTTAGGCGGGCGGTGATGTCAGTCATGGATTTTCCTTAGGTGCGTGGTCTTTGGCGAATTAAAAACAAATTAAGTTATTTTATCAAAATTCCATCCCAAACAGCAATGTAAATTTCACGAATCAATCTTACTTAGCATTCAAATATTGCTCATTTGCAACATGAAATTTGGGGCGTTTCATGATAGAATATTTTGCATCATATTTATCATCATTATTAAGGAAAAATCATGTCACAGACCACCCTAGCCCAATACCTAGAATCGCACACCACGCCTGCTCTTGCCAGCACCATGACGACACTTGCTACCGCCAGCGTGGCAATCAGCCATCTGCTTGACAAGGGGGCATTGGCAGGCATTCATGGCGAGGCAGGCGGTCAAAACGTACAAGGCGAAGCCCAAAAAAAGCTGGACGTCATCTCTAACGACCTACTGCTAAACGCCCTAATCCATAACCCCAACTGCGCAGGCGTCGCCTCAGAAGAGCTTGACGAGATCAGCCCTGCCAATGATGACGGCACGCTGCTGGTTACCTTTGACCCGCTTGACGGCTCATCTAACATTGACATCAACATGACAGTGGGGACGATTTTTTCTATTTTGCCTTATCACAGTCAAGGTCAAAAAGCCACCGAAGCCGATTTCCTGCAAAAAGGTGAAAACCAAGTCGCGGCCGGCTACTTCATCTATGGCACATCCACCATGCTTGCGGTTACCTTTGGCAAGGGCGTTGCCATGTTTAGCTTTGATCCCATGACACAGACCTATATCCTGATCAATGATAACGTGCGCATCGGCGAAACCACCGCTGAATATGCCATCAACGCCTCGAATCGCCGTTACTGGCTTGAACCGATTCAGACATACATTGAAGAGCTAACCCAAGGCGACACAGGCGTACGAGCCAAAGACTACAACATGCGCTGGGTGGCAGCGATGATTGCAGACGTGCACCGTATTTTGATTCGTGGCGGGGTGTTTATGTATCCGTTTGACACCAAAATCGCGGGCAAGGCGGGCAAACTTCGTCTGATGTACGAAGCCAATCCGATGAGCTTTATCATCGAGCAAACTGGCGGCGCCAGCACAGACGGCGTACAGCGCATCATGGAAATTACCCCAAGCGAAATTCACCAACGTGTGCCTGTGGTATTGGGCGCAAAAGAAGAAGTGACCTACGTTAAAGCCTTGCATGAAAAAGCAGGAATCTTGGCGAATGGGGATAAGACTTAATAAAAGAATAAAAAACCGTCAATTTGGCGGTTTTTTAACCTATCATGACAAAATTAGATTTTTCTCATTTTTATTTAAAATAAATAATATTATCCAACCATGAACCTAATCACCTCAAAAGACAACTCCACCATCAAACACGCCCATGCCCTACTAACCCACCACCGCACCCGCAAAAAAAGCGGACAGACGGTCATTGAAGGCGTGCATTTGTTGGACGCATTTTTAAAGCAGGGTTTAACGCCCCACAAGGTTATTTTGTCAGAATCTACCTTTAAGAATGATGAAGTCGCCCCACTGCTCGCTAACATCGCCAAAAAAGACATCATCATCACAAGCAATGCCCTGTATAAAGACATTCGCACGCTCGGGGATGGTGTGGACATCATGGCAATTATTGACACGCCCACACCTACACTTGGCGATGTGGTGGGCGACTGCCTGATTTTAGACGGCTTACAAGACGCTGGCAACATCGGCACGCTCCTACGCACCGCATCAGCAGTCGGAATCACCACCATCATCACCACGCCTGCCACCGCCCATCTGTGGTCGCCTAAATGTTTGCGTGCTGGCATGGGGGCAAACTTCGCCTTAGACATTCATGAGCACATTGATATTGATGACATTTTAAATCAAGTCGAAACCCCCATGTATGCCACTAGTAGTCATACCGATAAAATCATCTACAATCACGATTTGACATCACACATCGCTTGGGTATTGGGGCATGAAGGACAGGGGGTGTCTGATGTTTTTTTACAAAAAGCCATACCGATTGCCCTACCCCAGCCAAATGGTCAAGAGAGTCTGAATGTTGGTGTGGCAGGTTCAATATGTTTTTATGAGATGTTGCGTCAGCGTCAGTTTAACTAAACATTGGATTGTCCATCATGAAACATTTGTCAGTACACAAAATCTTAATGATGCTCGCCATCTTAGCATCATTGACCGCCATCACACTCATTGCCATTGATGACAGACTCATCAACCAAGACTACACTGCCAACCATGTCAAAGCTCAACATTCAGTTACCGTAGCCATCATCACTGACCTACATGGCTGTTTTTATGGGGATGATCAAAAAGAAATCATCACCCCTTTGAAGAATCGTCGTCCCGATATGATTTTGTTAGGTGGCGACATTTATGATGATGATTTACCACCAACAAACACCGATGTACTACTTCGCCAGCTCACCAGCATTACGCCAAATGTATACTATGTCAATGGCAATCACGAGCTGTATTTATCCGCCAGTGAGTATGCCAAAATAGAAGATAAAATCAAAAGCTACGGCATTAAGATTTTACACGGCGAAAGTGCCGTCTTATCGATTGACGGCAAACCAAGCAACATTCACATTCACGGTGTGTCCGATCCAGTTTTTGTCGATAAATTCAATCAAGACTTACACACAGTTGGAAAACTTGCCAGCTCAGATCACATTAATATCCTACTTACTCACCGACCAGAACATATTGACGATTATCTGCAGTACCCTTTTGACTTTGTCGTCAGTGGGCATGCACACGGTGGCCAATGGCGCATTCCCCACATACTCAATGGATTGTTTGCCCCAGATCAAGGATTATTTCCAAAATATGCTGGAGGAAGCTACCATTTTAATAATCAAAAGTCACACAGTCATCACACTCAATTCATCGTCAGTCGTGGACTGGCCAAGGAATCCACACGCTTCATACCCAGAATATTTAATCGTCCAGAGTTGGTATTCTTAACCATTCCCAACGGTTAGGTTAAATAAAAATCCCCATTGAGTTATGGGGATTTTTATTCAGATGCTCAATGTCCATCATAGTTTTGCAGTCAGCTCTGGCAATGCCGTGAAGATGTCCGCTTCTAGGAAATAATCGGCCACTTGAGCGATTGGCGCTTCTGGGTCGTTATTAATAGCAACGATGGTCTTAGAGTCTTTCATGCCCGCCAGATGTTGAATCGCGCCTGAGATACCTGCTGCGATATATAAGCTTGGCGCGACGATTTTACCAGTCTGACCAACCTGTAGGTCATTCGGTACAAAGCCTGCATCCACAGCTGCCCGGCTAGCACCCACAGCTGCACCCAGTTTGTCCGCCAAAGGCTCGATGTATTTGATGAAGTTCTCACCACTTGCCAATGCACGGCCACCAGAGACGACAATATTAGCAGATGTCAGCTCTGGACGGTCTGACTTGGCCAGCTCTTCTTTAACGAAGGTTGATTTACCTGCGTCACCGCCTGCGCTTACGCTCTCAACCGCTGCGCTGCCGCCAGTCGTCGCTGCTGCATCAAAAGCAGTACCACGCACGCTAAGCACAACTTTATCTTCAGAAGTCTGAACAGTTGCGATCGCATTACCTGCGTAGATCGGACGCTCAAAGGTCTTCGCATCAATCACAGCCGTGATGTCAGATACCATGCTGACATCTAGCAGCGCTGCCACACGTGGCAAGAAGTTCTTGCCGGTGGTGGTCGCAGGGGCGATGATGTGTGTATAGCCACCCGCCAACTCAACAACCAATGGCGCAACGTTCTCTGCCAACTGATTGGCGAAGGCAGCATTATCAGCAAGCAAAACCTTGCTCACGCCTGCTACTTGAGCTGCACTGTCCGCGACAGCTTGGGCATTGGCGCCTGCCACCAATACATGCACATCACTATCAATCTTGGTAGCGGCAGTAATGGTTGATAAAGTAGCAGATTTTAATTCGGTATTATCATGTTCAGCATAAACTAGTACGGTCATGGTTTTATCCTTTTAGCAATTTTATAATACAATTTTGTCAAAGTTGATTGCTGACTTGTGAGACTCTGACAATCAAGATGGTTAATTTATCAGAACTTAGATGCACAAGCCATGCTTTGGCATTAGATTACCTTCGCTTCGTTACGAAGCTTATCGATTAGCTCATCAACGCTACCCACTTTCACGCCCGCACCACGCTCAGCTGGCGCTTTGACTTTCAGTGTAGTTAGCTTGGACGTCATGTCCACGCCAAAATCAGCTGGCGTCTTATTGTCCAATGGCTTCTTCTTGGCTGCCATGATGTTCGGTAGTTTCGGAAAACGAGGCTCGTTCAGACGTAGGTCAGTCGTAATGATTGCAGGCAGTACCAATTCAACCGTCTGCAAGCCACCATCGATCTCACGGGTTACTTGTACTTTATCGCCGCTCACCACAACTTCGGACGCAAACGTACCTTGTGACGCATTCATTAGCGCCGATAGCATCTGACCTGTTTGGTTATTGTCATCATCGATGGCTTGCTTACCCAATAGAATCAGCTGTGCACCCTCTGCTTCAGCCACGCCTTTTAGAATCTTGGCGACTTGTAGCGGATAAGGCCTCTCATCAGTCTCTACCAGAATGCCGCGATCAGCGCCCAATGCTAACGCCGAACGGATCTGCTCTGCAGCTTGTGCTGTGCCGATAGATACCGCCACAACCTCGGTAGCCACACCTTTTTCTTTTAGACGAACCGCTTCTTCAATGGCGATTTCACAAAATGGGTTTACGCTCATTTTGGCGTTAGTCAATTCCACACCCGACTCATCCGCTTTAACGCGAACTTTTACATTATGGTCAACAACGCGCTTTACCGCTACTAATACTTTCATGATAGCTCCGTGATTTGTTATGGATACGCCCTTCTTTATATCATTTGCAGGCAGATTTGTAAATATCAATTTGCAAATAAAGGCTTCGCACCAATTACTTTGGTGTTCCTGTACTTTGGTGTTCCTGTACTTTGGTGTTCCTGGTATTTTGATTATCAGAAAAATCACCCGATTGGGTCAAATCATTTTTGTGAATCATCAGTCACTTTTTTGTTTTGGTAATAAAAAACACCGCTGGATAAGCAGTGTTTTTAATCATAGGCTTAATTCTGTGAATTAAAGCGCTTCGATTTCTTCAGCTTGTGGACCTTTTTTGCCTTCGCCTAGGATGAAAGATACTTTTTGACCTTCAGCTAAGGTTTTGAAGCCAGAACCGGTGATTGCGCTGTAGTGAGCGAATACGTCTTGACCGCCGTTGTCTTGAGCGATGAAACCAAAACCTTTAGCTTCGTTGAACCACTTAACAGTGCCTTGAACTTTGTTTGACATGGGAAAATTCCTGTATGATCGAAAAAATGGCAAAATTGCCTGTTTAAAATATTTATGTTGCCAAAACGTGCAAAATAAGTCTTAATGTAAAAAGACGTCTAAATTTCAACCAATACAATAAACAACGTTCAAAGATAGTTCAAATACGCCCTAAAACCCACTTGTCCGCAAGTTTCAAAGTCGTTTTAACACTCGCCCAGAGGCGTCTTGCAAAAACTTACTACTGGTACATAAATACCATGTATGCCAGTATAACAGACTTTAGCCACAAAAGGGGGATTATTTTGGCACATTGGAGATTTATTTGTAACCAAGGCAATTAAATGGGTAAATATGGCTTGGCAAGCACAAAGCCGCACAGTAACGCAAAGACAAGAGCAAAAGAACGACAAAAATTTAGATACTTTGCAGGTAGTACGATGTCCTTTGGATCATCGATGTCCTTAGTGGAGATCAAACGTGCGCCATAAATCCACCCCATCAATGAATAGATCCCATAAGCCACAGGCACGCTCATCGAAAGCCCATTAAACTCCAAGAAAAACAGCGCAAGCCCAGACACCACAAGCCATGATGAGGTCGCAAGACTGACCACCGCAAAGATATTGGACTCAGGGAGCTTACCGTCATTATTCAGCACCCAAGTTGATTCAAGCCAAATGAAAACGGCGATGATGTAGCTCGCCACAATATACAAAGTCTCAAATTCTGACAAAGCACTCAAAATATTCGTAAAATTAATATCAACCATGTTTCGCTTATTTTGTATTTTCAGATGAAGTTTAATGAGATAGGCAGCTATTGTACACCAGATTTGATTTTTATGTGCTTATTTGGGTTTTTTTTAGAAAATGATTGAAACCACAAACAAACACCCAAACAAAACAGCCGCCCAAAAGGACAGCTGTTTTTATCTTTAAAAAGAAAATTAATTTTTCTCTTTGTCGATGATTTTGCTCTCGGTAATCCAAGGCATCATGGCACGTAGTTTTGCACCAGTTTTTTCGATTTCGTGCTCAGCAGTTTGACGACGACGAGCGGTCATTGATGGGTAGTTCAACTGACCTTCAGAGATGAACATTTTCGCGTATTCACCTGATTGGATGCGTTTTAGCGCGTTGCGCATGGCCGCGCGGGATTGATCATTGATCACTTCAAGACCGGTCACGTATTCGCCGTATTCAGCGTTATTCGAGATTGAGTAGTTCATGTCAGCGATGCCGCCTTGATACATCAAATCAACGATCAGCTTAAGCTCGTGCAAGCACTCAAAATACGCCATTTCAGGTGCATAGCCTGCTTCTACTAGGGTCTCAAAGCCCATTTTAACAAGCTCAACCGCGCCACCGCATAGAACAGCTTGCTCACCGAACAAGTCAGTTTCAGTTTCGTCTTTGAATGTCGTCTCGATGATGCCAGAGCGACCACCGCCCACGCCTGATGCGTAAGATAGCGCTACTTGCTTGGCTTGACCTGATGCGTCTTGGTAGACAGCGATTAGATCAGGAATACCGCCGCCATTCACGAATTCAGAACGCACAGTGTGGCCTGGTGCTTTTGGTGCAACCATGATCACGTCAAGGTCAGCACGTGGCACAACTTGGTTGTAATGGATGGCAAAACCATGAGCGAAAGCAAGCGTCGCACCTTGCTTGATGTTTGGCTCGATCACTTCTGCGTATAGCTGCTTTTGGAATTCATCAGGCGTTAGGATCATTACCAGATCAGCGCCTTTTACCGCATCGCTAGTTTCAGCGACTTTTAGACCTGAATTTTCAGCTTTTTTCCAAGATGCAGAGCCGGCACGCAGACCTACAGTCACATCAACACCGCTGTCTTTTAGGTTTAGGGCGTGGGCATGACCTTGTGAGCCGTAGCCGATGATGGCAACTTTTTTGCCTTGGATGATTGATAGATCACAATCTTTGTCATAAAAAATATTTAAGCTCATACGAGTTTCCTTAAAAATTGCCATAAATGGCGTTGGGTTGGATTATGTTTTGTGGGCGTATGATGCACCCACTTAATTAATAAAAATAACTTTAAAATCACACTGCCAGCGTGCGTTCGCCTCGCGCGATACCAATCACGCCACTGCGTACTACTTCTAGGATTCTATCGCGCCCGATGACATCAATAAAACCATCCAGCTTACCTGCATCGCCTGTGATAAGAATGGTATAAAGATTTGCCGATACGTCCACGATTTGGGCGCGGAATATGTCCGCCGTGCGATAGACTTCTTCACGATACGCCCCTGTCGCTCGCACTTTGATGAGCATGAGTTCTCGCTCAATCTGACTACCGCCAGAGACTTCCGATAGGTTTTGGACTTTGACTACTTCAATGAGTTTATGAAGTTGTTTGGTAATCTGCTCAATCTTATCAGCCGTGGTAATCGTAGTTAGGGTAAGCCGTGATAACGTGGGGTCTTCGGTAGCGGCGACGTTTAGCGTATCAATGTTGTAGCCACGCTGACTAAATAGCCCCACCACACGAGACAGCGAGCCCGCTTCGTTTTCCATCAGTACCGAAATCAGATGTTTTTGTAACTGTGCCATTAGGTACGCTCCCCTTTTGATAACCACATATCACGCATGGACTGCCCTGCCACTTGCATGGGATAGACGTGCTCACTTCTGTCCACATACACATCAATAAATACCAAACCGTCCATTTCTAGGGCTTCTTTTAGCTCCTCTTCCATAGTAGCAGGATTGGTGATTTTCACGCCTTTATGCCCATAGCTTTCGGCAAGTTTGACAAAATCAGGCAAGGATTTCATATAGCTTTGAGCATGGCGACCTTCGTACAGCATGTCTTGCCACTGTTTTACCATGCCAAGCTGGGCGTTGTTTAAGTTTAAAATCTTAACCGGCAAATTATACTGCAAGCACGTTGATAGCTCTTGGATATTCATCTGAATAGAGCCTTCGCCTGTGATACAGACCACCGTTTTTTCAGGGCAGGCAAGTTTTGCCGCCATGGCATAGGGCAAACCCACGCCCATCGTACCAAGTCCGCCAGAGTTTAGCCATTGGCGTGGCTCGTCATATTTATAATATAAAGCAGCGAACATTTGGTGCTGACCGACATCAGACGTGATAATTGCTTTACCATCTGTGAGTTTGCACAGCGTTTCAACGACACGTTGGGGCATAATCGCATGAACAGGTGCGTCCGTATCATCGCCATAACGCAGACCATGACGTTTACGCCATTCGTTGATTTGTGTCCACCAGTCGGCAAGGGCGTGTTCGTCTAGGCGTTTGTCGCTGGATTTGACAATGCTTACCATTTCGGTCAAGACAGGCTTGACATCACCCACGATAGGGATATGGGCGCTAATGGTTTTTGAGATAGACGTTGGGTCAATGTCAATGTGGATAATGGTGGCGTTTGGGCAGAATTTTTTGACATTGTTGGTGACACGGTCATCAAATCTTGCCCCCACCGCTAGGATAACGTCCGCATGGTGCATAGTCATGTTGGCTTCATAAGTGCCGTGCATACCCAGCATGCCAACGAACTGATCACCAGTGGCAGGATATGCTCCAAGCCCCATTAGTGTGTTGGTAACAGGTAGCTTTAGTAGATTGGCAAGTTCACGCAGCTCATCGCTGGCATTGCCTTGTACCACACCGCCGCCAGAATATAGCACTGGGCGCTTGGCAGACAATAGTACATCTAGAGCTTTTTTGATTTGGCCGCCATGCCCCTTAGAAGTCGGCTGATATGAGCGAATGTTAATCTCACTTGGCATGACATAGTCAAATTTATCGGCAGGGTTTGTCATGTCTTTAGGAATGTCCACCACCACAGGGCCAGGACGGCCTGAGCTTGCGATAAAGAAAGCTTTTTTGATGATTTCAGGAATGTCAGCAGGGTTACGTACTTGGAAGCTGTGCTTGACCACTGGGCGAGAGATACCGATCATGTCGCACTCTTGGAATGCATCATCGCCAATCAAGGTGCTTGGTACCTGCCCTGCAAGCACCACCATAGGAATAGAATCCATGAATGCTGTGGCGATGGCGGTTACAGTGTTGGTAACGCCCGGCCCTGATGTGGCGAGTACCACACCTGTACGTCCTGTAACACGGCTATAAGCATCCGCCATATGACCTGCTGCCTGCTCGTGGCGGACTAGGATATGCTCAATTTTATCTTGCTTAAATAGGGCGTCATAGATATGCAGCACCGCACCGCCAGGATAACCAAAGATGTGGGTTACACCTTCATCAACTAAGGCCTGCACAAGCAGCTCTGCCCCACTCATGGCAACGGCTTCGCCACGGGCAAATTTTTCTTGATTTTCACGGAAATGTTTGGCGGCGTCTGCCGTCTGAGTATGGCCCGTCATGTTGGGGGCTTGGGTGGTTTGCTCTGTCATTGTCAATCCTTTTTCCCAGATGGGTAAATTAAACAAACACAATAAAGTTGCTATAGACAAAAGACAGGCGCAAGGATGAACCGACAAAGACAAAAGAGTATTGACAGGGTGTTCGTCTTGCAGACCGATAAGTCTAAAGCAATGTCAGATCAGCATGAACAAACGGTAATTTGTTAAATTTAATCTGACAAACGCAATTTTGGATAAAAATCACGCCGACTTTAAATTCATTTATAACTAATTTTTATGATAAGTATGAATAAATACGAAATTAGTTATCAAAAATACTACGCGACTATATTAACCCAAAAGCCACCTTTTGCCAAGCCCATTTTGCACATATGTTCGGATTTTTTGTAATTTATCATCTTGCCAATCTTTAACCATGAAATAACCCGTCAAATCCCAACATTCTGATCGCATCAATGCTACAATACTCCAAATCCTAATGATGACACTCATGCGAACATCCCTTCATTACATCCTATCGTCTATCGCGCTGATGATGGCATCAGCCAATGCTCAAGCTGTCACTGTTTATCAAAGTACCGGTAAATATGGCGAGCCGCGTTATAGCCAGTTGCCACCTCAGGGCAGCCACACGACGCTTAATTTTTATCAACCCAAATCGGCAGCGCCACCAATAGACGCCACAAGGCAAAAACAATGCCAAATTCTACGAGATAATCTGTCAGCCTTAAGCGCGGGTGGCGACGTCCACGAGATTAGCGATGACGGCTCCCAAAAAGCACTAACCGCCGATGAAGTTAGACATCGCATTCACCAAACTCAAGATGCGCTCAACCTCCACTGCCAAAATAGCTAAAACAGCAAAAAAAGACCGCACGATGACGGTCTTTTTAACTAACTTTTTAATCAATCTGGGTAAGATTATGCAGGGATTCGCAATACTTGACCTGGATAGATTTTGTCTGGATGTGAAAGCATAGGCTTGTTCGCATCGAAGATCTTCATGTAGTCATTGGCGTTGCCATACATTTCTTTGGCGATTTTTGATAGGTTGTCGCCTGATTTTACGGTGTAGAAACGAGACTCAGGCTCTTGAGATTCTACTGTGATGTTATCAACAACCGACTCAACGTGTTGGACATTACCCACCGCCAAGCGTGCGCGCTCGCGATCTTCTTGGGTCTTGGCTGCACCTGATAGTGTTACGGTGTCCGTATCGCTGTTATAGTTTACTGACAGATTGCTGATCTGAACGTTCTGAGCTTGTACGCGAGCCAATAGCAAGTTTGCAATTTCTTGTGCAGTTGGCTCAGCTGGCGCTGCTGTGTTTGCAGCTGGTGCTGCATCTTTCTTGTTACGATTGAAGATTTTATCGCCAATGTCTTTGGCAAAACTAAAAATACTCATAATAGACTCCTGTTTGTTTATTGACTGCCCTACACTTAACATTTAGCGGGCAAATTATTTGGATAACTCATCATAATGAGCTTAATACAAAATAGCTCA
>NZ_JAAELD010000213.1 GCF_024227015.1 Moraxella sp. | reverse complement strand
TACGCCCGATGTCCCAAGAGCTTTTGCATGAGCATCTAAGCAAGATCCTTCAAAATGAAAACATCAGCTACAGTGATAATGCTGTCTGGCAGCTGGCGCAATCTGCCAAAGGCTCGGTGCGTGATGCGCTGTCTTTGACCGATCAAGCCATTGCTTTTGGCGGCGGCAGCCTGAATGATGAGACTGTGGTCAGCATGCTAGGACTTGTAGATGGGCTGGATGTGCTTGACCTGATACGGGATATCTATCTGGATAATCGTAGCAGCGTGGCAAATCATATCTCAAGACTGCGCACTCAGATGGTGGATGCGGTTGCGGTACTTGACAGGCTGGTAGATAGTCTGCATGAACTTGCCATGATACAGTTCTTGCCGGTGCCACTTGATAAGAATGACACACAAAAACAAGCCTTCACCCAGCTGTCTGCGCAGATACCTGCTGATGTGCTGCAGTTGTATTATGAGATTGCTATCAAATCGCGTGACAGCGTGCGCCTGGCGACCACGCCGATGCAGGCACTTGAGATGGGAATTTTGCGATTGCTTGCGTTTCGTCCACTTGTGACGAATGAAGTATTGAATATTGAGAGCGCACCAGTAGTTGGCTCTGACATTAAAGATGTAGAATCGCCTGATGCTAATCAATCTTACAATGATCATTCTTCTACAGGTGTCGCTCATGGTGATGATACGAATGGTGAAAATCTATTACAGACTGATGATCTCAAGATTAATGAGATTAATGCAGTAGTCTATGACGATGATCTGTCATTAGATGAACTTCATCAACAAGAATCGCCAGAACTAATCTTGGATTGCCTAACTTCTGATGAGATGGCTTATGATGACAATCAAAGCGATACTAACATGGACGAGACTGTACCATCCGCTGAATTTGCCTCTAATGATACGATTGGATATGAAGAATCATCAGATAAGAGTGATGATAATAGCATCGATGACCAAATCGATATCCAAGAGGAAGTGGTTTTAAGTTCATCACCTATAAACCCCATTGAGACCAATGCTGAAATCAATCAACAAGAGGAACTGGTTTCTGAAACGCTTTTAGCTGATAACCAAACGAACTTAGCCACTAACCTTAAGCAAGCCTTAAAAGCCAAACTAATCGCACCACAGATTGAGCTATCAGGCGAATGGACGGCAAAAAAATGGGATTATTGGTTGGCGTTGGCGCGCCAAGATCATCTGTTCGACAATGATGAGTTGGCGCTCCTGCACAGTAGTCGCATGGTCGGGGAAATAGATGGTAAAAGCACGCTGCATGTGGACAGTCATAACTCACAGGTGGACGTCAGCTTTAACTCTGCCAAAGCTAAAATCGCCGAGCGACTACCCAGCATACAGCTTCAAGATGACTTACCATTGCTGGATGTTACAGAGAAAGCAGACATTCCTTACCAATTACAGAAAAAACGTGATGCTCAGGTGATGATAGACGCTCAAAATCAAATCATTCAAAGTCCTGTGGTGCAGACCTTATGGCAGCAGGGGTTCATTGATGATCACGGAGAAGATACGCGCATTCTCTCAGGAACGAAATTAACCTTAGATGATTAATTTTTAATTAATATTTACCATATTTAAAATAAGTAAATTATTGATTTTAATGAATAATTATAAGGAATTGGCAGTTATTTGACCTTATATGTGAAAATTATTACTAAATCCTTACAGAAGAAGTGGCTTTGTTGCGATTTATGCAAAAAATATTTATAAATTGTTTACTAATTGCACATAATCTCTGTTATAATATACTTTTGATTGGTTTGTGTAACGGTGAAATTAAGGCAAGCGTATAGAGATTTTGGCGGATAGCCAAAACATCATCATAAAAGCCAGCCTGCCCTGATGGATTTAGGATAACTTTGAAGGTCGAATATGTTAGATAATTTGCGTGGTATGGCAGTTTTTGCCAGCGTGGTGAGGCATGGGTCTTTTAGTGGCGCTGCCAAAGAATTGGGTATTACAACAAGTGCTGTCAGTCAGCAGATTCGCTCTCTTGAGTTGGATTTGGGTGTGGCACTACTATACCGCTCAACACGAAAACTAAGCTTGAGCGAAGCAGGTGAAAGTCTTTATACTGCCGCATTACAAATGGTCAAAGCGGTTGAACAAGGGCGCGACAGTGTTAGCCAGCTAAAGGATGAGATCGCAGGCAGTCTTCGTATCGCAACATCACCAGAGATTGCGCGTGAATATCTGATTCCTGCACTAAGCGCGTGGCTTGACGAGCATAAGAACCTGTCTTTGAATTTGATCGCACGCGGCGAAGAGCTAGACATGATCGAAGATCGTATTGATTTGGCGGTTGTTTTAGAAGAAAATCCGCAAGGTGTAACACTGTCTAAAGTCAAACAGCTATTGCTTGCATCGCCAAGCTACCTAGATGCGCATAATGCCATCAGCGCGCCAAAAGACCTGTCATCACATGCTTTCATCGCCCATGGCGACAAACAAAACGAAAATCTAGAATTTCAAAAAGGCGAGGATAAATTTAGCATCCGCGTCTCATCGCGCTTAATGAGCAACAATCAAGCCATCGCGCTTGATTTGGCAGCAGCAGGTTATGGCATCGTTAAGTCAAGCGAATTGGATGCTAAGGCGCTCATCGAATCGGGTGAATTGGTGCCAGTGCTTGCTGATTACCACCTGCCAACACTGACCTTAAGCGCATCTACGGTCGCCAAAGAGCAGATGTCCACCAAAGCAAAAAAATGCCTTGAAATGCTTATTGCTTATTTTGACAAATAAACCTTAAAAAGACCTTGATTACCCAAGGTCTTTTTTATTGCTAAGAATTTGAAATTTTTATCTCAATCGTTTAAAAACTTGTCGCATTTGCGTCATATTTTAGTATAATTGAAAGTATCATTTTTGATGAAGATTAGGGAATAATGATGAAAATAAGCCAATCAAGTGGTCGATTTAAGACTTTATTGAAGCCTTGCGTGCTATTTGTGGGTGCAGCGATGCTAGCTGCTTGCCAAAATACCAGCACGATCAGCGGCTCACACACCGCCAATCTGGCGCAAGCCAATTTGGCGAGCAGTCATGCTGCTGATGCCCGCGCCTTATTTAGCGATCAGGCGTCATCGCCCATCGTGCGTAACAAGGCGATGCTGACCGAAGCATTGGCGGCGCATTTGTCATCAGAAAGACATACGCTCGGCACTTACCACTATAAGGCGGCAAACATTGGCAACCCTGATGGCATCGATGCTTCGGCAGACACTTTGCTTGCCAGCGCGATTAAGACATACGAACATAAGACCAATCAAGACATTCAAGGCTACGAGCCAGATTATTATCGCTCAAGCGTGGATTATATTTACGCTGATAGTGACAGCATGGATGATAGCCTGTCCGAGCTGCCTTATTTGCGCTATGATGATGAGCAGTTGGGTCGCACACCTGATAGCACCGTAACACGAGGCGAAGGCTTGGTGTTTGAGAGCGATTATGGTACGAAGCGTAGCCTGGCGAATAGTGCGATTAGTAGTTTCCACAGTTGTATTGCCTCAGCTTCATATGAAATTGATAATTTGGTACGAGATGAACCAAATATCAGCACAAGCAAGCAAGCAGTAAAAGACCAGCTAAAAGCCATTAGTGATTGCCAAAAAGAATTTAACCAATCCGTTGAAGATGAAGACTTGTTATCAGGCTCTGGTTACATCAGTTCCGATGTGGCGCATTTCCGTGGCTGCGCGCTGAATTTTGACAAAGGTGTTCGTCAAGTTCTTGCGCCAAATCGCCAAACCAAATCTTACGATGATGACAGTTATGTCTATTATGATCTGGTGTACATGGATTATTTTGTGTGCAATGAAGTGGATAATTTTAATCGCGGGCTTGAGCCATGGAGTTATCTGAATCAGACTTCTGAACAAGATTTAAAATTAATCGCCGCTCGAAAAGAGTGTGCATTGACGCATCAGGCGGGAGTGCAAGAGCTATTTGCACGTGGTAAATCATACGATAAAAATAAAGAAGAATTCGCTGATAATTACATCAGCTATGTCAATTGTGTGGATGGCGTCATTAAGGATAATACCGATAAGGAATACGATCCTGAGCCGATCAGTGATCTATCAGAAGTAGCTGTACGCGCTTCAGAGCAGTACTCAGCCATGTATGGTTATGGCGATTATGATGACTATGAACCGCAATCTGGCATCTCGCCATGGTTCGATGCCTATAAGAGCATGAAGACGGCACAAAAAGAAGAGAGCGAACTTCGCCTGCCGACAGGTCAGATACCGAATATTTTTGGTGGTATATTAGGCAGCATGCTAAATCACATGAAAGTATCGCCTGAGCAGGTGCTCGCTCAGAACTTGTATCGTTATGATAACACAGCGTTGACCGTACTTAGTCATCATCGTCCGCAGCAGCGCCAAAGCAAGATGCTGTATTCGATGGATTACTATTCGCCCACCGCCGAGCAGTCGATTCAGCTGCCTGTTTTGTTAGATTTCGAGCAGTCAAAAGCCAAGGCGGATGTCGCTGCGCTATTGCCAGTCATTGCCATTCTCACCCCAAAACATGCGCCACTACCCAGTGAGCTGCCTGATCAAGAGATGGCTTTTACATTGCCAAATGATCTACACAATCAATTACCGATGACGGTGATCTACGATGCAACCCAAAAAGGCGTTCTAAATGCCTTCAATGAGCTCGATGGTGATCAATTTACCGCCATTGACATCAGTGATGATAAATTTGCTAAAGAAATTGGGGCAAGTCGCGCCATCAAGGTCGATTTTGATGCTTATGGAACGGGTCAGTTCATGGGTGTGATCATCAAACACATTGGCAATACTTTAAAATCATACGTTGATTCGCATCCTGAAGTGTACGAACAGGGCGACAAAGGCGATAACATTAAGCGCGCCATTGATGACCTGGCGATCATCAATGACGGCTATCATACGCGTGATTTGGGCGGTCTGATGCAGATTATTGAGGGTATTTTGCCCATGGATTTTCATCAGGCGAATTATTTCTACCTAAATCGCCAAGGCAAGATCGTTGGCATGCAAGTGATTGGCAGATTTGACGATGCGATGCAGCAGATTCGTGTTGAGACGGTGGGTCAGGTGCGTTATTCTAACACGCCATTTAAGCATCCATTGAATGACAAATTTACGAATAGCTTTAGCACAGCGGAAGAATTCGATGGTGCGGCTTGGTTATCAGACATCACCCAAGAAGCTAAACTTAAGAAGCAGGCATTAGAAGAGAGGCTGTCTTATGAAGAATTGTATGATGAGTACGGCGAAGATGATGATCTGTATGGTGATGTTGATGGCGCTGCCGCCGCAGATGAAGCTGCCGCTGCCGCTGCCGCTGCGCAATATAGTCAAGACTAAATAATAAGGACATATGATGACTTTAATGAAATTTACACCCTTTGCGATCTTTGCGTCACTCGCCTTGTCAGCTTGTGCCACAACAGGACAAAGTTCGCTAACGCCTGAACAATCTAAGACGCCCACCGCGCCAGATGCCAAATCAGCATTAAGCCAAGCGATTCAATCTCAGTTGCGCTCATCTTTTGATTATCAAACGACGGTCTATGCCTCTAATCATATTCGCCGTGATGCATTGGCAAATGCTACGCCTGAGCAGCTGTCTGCCGCTGACGACATGATGAGAGTGTGCGAAAATGAACACGAAGAAGCGTATGTTGCATTATTGAAATCAGAACCGCCTGAAGATCTAGATAATCAAAAACAAACCATCAAAGAGCGCTACCTATCATGTGTGAATGATCGATATGGCGTGGATACTTACGAGAACTTTGATTTTGAAGAGTTTTATCAACAGTCCAAAGACTTAAATCCTGAAGAGGTGAGATCTGTACTTACCACCGCCATCTCTGCTCATGCAGAAAGCCAGAAGCTAAAGCTCCAAGAAGTCAATTCTGCTGAGCATGACGGGAATCATACCGCACTTGACGTCAAGAAAGCCGAGCTTTTGAACGAATATCTCATCAAGCCCACTAAGGCTACGATGGCAGGGCGCTATCAGCCGCTATCTGGCGTAATCACTGCCTTGCCAAGCGTTGAATATCAAGCCAAGAATCTCAATATGGCCATGAATCAGCCTGTTTATGTTGATCTGAAAGCAGGAATCATTTACCTATGGGCGGACAATTTCGCGTTGGCGAATAGCAATCTGGCTGACAAGAATCTTGGCGATAAATGGCATAATAAATGGCTTGCCATCCCATTAAATGACGGCAGCCTACCTGAGGGTTTTGCCAAAGACTTCATCCGCGCCTACCTTAACGCCAAAAAAGAAAGCTTCCAAAGTCTCGATGATGCATCCATCAAGCAAGTCTCTGCCCAGGCGCTGTACGACTTGCCGTTCTTTAAAGCGAATGTCGATGACTCGGTCAAATCTCGCATCAATGACAGTACCCGCATCATTCAAAATGCACCAACGGCTAAGGCACGAGCCTACAGCCGCTATATTTTTGCTGATACCTTGTATAATGACATCACCGCCAAATACCCACAGCTTCAGAACGAGCCTACTTATCATGAGTATGACTTGATTGATGGCGAGAGCAACATCAATGTGAGTGCGCCCATCAGTCAGAGCGAAGATGAGACAGATGCTACTGATAAGCCCAAATTCAGCAGCGAAAAATTCATGGGCTTGCTACTAAGCATTCTAAGAGTTCAAATTGATGGCTACTATGACAATCTAAATCAATCGGAGTCAGCAGCTGAAGAAAGTGAGGTGTCGCCATATGCGCCCGTTTGGCATTATGGCATCAAATCAGGTCAGATCAACTGGATGCATTATCGTCATTATCTGACCAAGCAAATTAAGCAAGGTCAGTTCGCTAAAGATGTGATCTCTACCAAAGAGCCGATGTTTGTGGATGTATTTACCACCATCAATCCTAAGGCTAACCATGACTTTGATCGTCTGCCTAGCCATCTGCGTGTGCCAAATGCCCAAAATAGCGTAAACGTGTTTGAGTATGGTAATGAATTCATCGAACGCTTAAAGTCCAGCGATGATAAATATCGCCAAATCATGCTACAATTGCTAATGGGGACAGAAGATGCGCAGGAAGATCATTAATCGACGCAGACAACGGCCACATCCTGCCAAGCTTAGAGCCACTCGCTTAGCAAGGCGTAATATTCGCCAGCAACACCTCGTGGCGAAGAGACGTCAGCTCTGGCGCTTTATCTGCATCAAAAAATTGGTATTGGCTGAAGGTTAGTTCGATATTAATTTGACAAATAAATAAGGGGTGCTGATTGCACCCCTTATTTGACTATTTGCTGTCTTTCGGCTTTAGTAGATGATTTTCTAGATAATGAATGTTTTGTGCTTCATTAACAAAATTCTCATCTTGTAGAATGACATCACGATGTAGTGGAATGTTAGTCTTGATGCCTTCGATGATTAGCTCATCCAATGCATGCAATGTCTTTGCAACGGCTTGACTGCGTGTTTGCGCATGGCAGATCAGCTTGCCTATCATCGAGTCATAGTAGCTAGGGATGTTATACCCTTGATACAGATGGCTGTCAAAGCGCACGCCAGAACCACTTGGCGCGAACAGATTTTCGATCTTACCAGGGGAAGGCATGAAAGTCTTAGGATCTTCAGCATTGATACGACATTCGATGGCATGACCACGGATGGCGATCTCGTCTTGATGATAAGATAGTCCATAACCTGCGGCGATTTTTAGTTGCTCAACGATGATGTCAATGCCCGTAATCATCTCAGTAACGGGGTGCTCTACCTGAACACGGGTATTCATCTCAATAAAGAAGAATTGACCGTCTTCATATAGAAACTCAAAGGTGCCCGCACCGCGATATTTAATCTGCTCACAGGCACGCACGCATGCGTCTAGAATTGGCTGTCTGATGTCATCAGGAATGCCAGGCGCTGGTGCTTCTTCTAGTACTTTTTGGTGACGACGCTGTAGCGAGCAGTCACGATCGAACAGGTGCAGGGCATTGCCGTTACCATCGCCAAGTACCTGAACCTCGACATGGCGAGGGTTCTTTAAGAATCGCTCCATATATACAGTATCATCACCGAAGGCGCTTTCGGCTTCTGCCTTGGCAGCTTGCACTTGGTTGATGAGCTCTTCAAAGCGTTCTACCACGCGCATGCCGCGACCACCACCGCCAGCTGCTGCCTTCACGATCAGTGGAAAGCCGATGTTCTTGGCTTGTTCTTCGGCGTTGTGTAGCGTGATTGCACCAACCGAGCCTGGTACAGTCGGTACACCGGCTTTTTTCATGGCGTTAATGGCAGATACTTTGTTACCCATTAGACGAATGTGGTCAGCATGTGGGCCTACGAAGGTCAGACCTGCTTCTTCTACTTTCTCAGCAAAGTCAGCATTCTCTGACAAAAAACCATAACCAGGGTGAATCGCATCCGCACCAGTTACTTCAGCAGCTGATAGGATGGCATTCACGTCAAGATAGCTTTGAGAAGAAGGGGCGTTACCGATGCATACTGCTTCATCTACGAATCGCAGGTGCATGAGATCTTTATCGGCTGTCGAGTACACGCCCACGGTAGAGATGCCTAACTGTTTACAGGCGCGCACGATGCGCAGGGCGATCTCACCACGGTTTGCAATCAATAGTTTTTTAATCATGATTCACCTACGCTTTGTAGCGGATGACAGGCTGACCGAATTGTACCACATCAGCATTATTCACCAGAATCTCTTCGATGATGCCGCTTTGAGTAGCTTCTAATGGGTTCATGATTTTCATTGCTTCGATGATGCCTAGTTGGTCGCCTGCTTGGACTTTTTGACCGACTTTAACGAATGGAGGATCATTTGGGCTTGGTGCTGAATAGAATACACCCACCATTGGTGAGGTCTCAACTTTACCGCTAGGTGCTTTTGGTGTGGCAGCCGCTGCAGGTGCAGCAGGTGCGGCTGTGGTTGCGACAGGTGCGGCGATGGTCTGTACAGCGACGTTACGGGTTAGATTCACGTAGTTATCATCATGACCGTATTCAAGATTGACCAGATCTTTTTCTTCCATTAAATCAATGAGTTCACGAATTTTTTTGATGTCCATAGCCATCACCTTTTAACAATGGGTTGAAATTAAAAATTAAATAACACGGTTTATTGTAACAAATTTTTTCAAAAACGCCTAGCGAAAACTGGGAGTGCGCCATTTAACTTGCTAAGAATTGTTCAAAATGCGCCAACAAACACGCAAAAAACAGATTGAATATAGTGTACATTCGTTTTATTTTATTGCAAGTGTTTTTTGTATGAATTTTGATGATTTCATCAAAAAATGCTCAATTTTTAGCAATATTTCATCAATAATTACCAAGTTGGGATGTCTTGTTCGCCCAGCCAACTTGGGCGCACCCATTTGGGTGCATCTTTAAATTCAAAGTTTTCCATCTGTTTTAATAGTTCTACAGGATCGTCGGACACACAGATCAGAGCCATGTTCGACTGCGGCATGAAGCCTTCATCAGCGCATCGTTGCAGCGTCTCTAGAAATGGGGTAAAAAATCCTTTGGTATTAAGAATGCCAATCGGCTTGGCATGCTGACGTAGCTGTAATAATGACAGCACTTCATAGAGTTCCTCCAAGGTGCCAATGCCGCCTGCCATGGCGATGAATCCATTAGCAAGCTCAATCATCTTGTATTTTCTGGTTGCCATGTCAGGCGTCTCGATCAATTCTGTTAATCCTAGATGAGCGACTTCTTTTTGCTTTAAGAATGTAGGAATCACGCCTGTCACTGTTCCGCCATTTGCTAGGGTAGCATCTGCGATCGTACCCATCAGACCTACTTTACCGCCGCCATAGATGAGGTGTATGCCTTGATCGGCCAGAGTTTTGCCCATCTGCTTGGCCGCTTCGTAGTAATCGGGCGTCGTCCCGAAGTTTGAGCCGCAGTAGATGGTGATGTTTTTTAGAGTATTCATATAGCCTCCTATGACTAAGATGGTGTTAGATTAAGAACGATTAAGCCAGCGCCATGGCTGTACTGTGCCAAGCCCCATACCAATAAGACCGAGCACCATGACCATGCTAAGTGGTTCACCCAGCAATGGCACAGCGAGCAGGGCAGACATAAAAGGCGCAAGTGATGACAATCCACCCGCCTGAAAAGCACCCAATCTCGCGACTGCCATGGCATAAGTCACCGTGGCAACGATCATCACCAGCACGCTATGAAAGATGCCTTGGATGCCTAGATGGACGATGCTGGCGTTCGGCGAAGAAAATCCAATAAATAGCGCATAGATCGGCAAATAAATAACCGCCGACCAAAACACCGTACTGCACATCGCTTGCCATGGCGTCAGCTGCCATTCTCTTAGTAGAACGCTAAAGCCCGCCCAACAAAATGCACAAGCCACAAAAATCGCATCACCGACATTGAAATGATACGCGCCTGCCATGATCATTGTCGTCATCGCCAATAAAGTCATGATGATGATACTAAGCGCAATCTTGGTGTTGCGATCTGGCTTGACCCGAAAAAATACCCATAGTAGCAGCGCAGTCGCCACAGGAATCATGCCATTTAAGAACACAGCACCGTGCACAACAGGCGCAAGAGCAAAGGCGGTATAAACCAGACAGCTATACCCAACACCGCCCATCAATGCTAGGATAATAGATCGTCTTGACCATAGGAATTGCCAGTCTTTTTGGTGGTGGATGATTGGTAATAGAATCAATGCAGAAAAAGCAAAGCGCATGGCGATCACATCCCAAGGCGAGATCTGCCAAGCCACAGTAACTCGCGACAGCAGGCTAAAGCTCCCCCATACACACATGGTAAATAGCACCAGTAGATAACCTTGAGTTCTTTGTGATAATTTATTGAATGAATGGATTGGGCGAAACATGATTGTGTTAATTTGAATTTTTATTTTTTGTTTAAAGACATTATACGCCAAAAAGACAAATCCCCAAATATGGTATTTGGGGATTTCTGATTAGTCTTTGGCATTTTGAAGTTCGGGGTCGGCGAATACCACCACCTCTTCTTCAAATTCAGGCTTAACCTGTACGACAAAGTCCTCTCGAGACAGACCCATGCGCAGCGGGATTGAGCTGGCAACATAGATCGATGAGTAAGTACCTGCAATCGTGCCGATAAACTGAGCCAGTGCAAACCAGAACAGACCATCGCCGCCCAAGAATAAGAGCGCAACCACCACTACAAAAACCGTTCCTGTGGTCATGAATGTACGTCTTAATGTTTCGGTCAGTGACAGATCGACCACTTGATAAGGCGTCAAACCGCGGACACGGCGGAAGTTCTCACGAATGCGGTCATAGATAACGATCGTGTCGTTCACCGAATAACCAATCAAGGCTAGAACGGCCGCTAGCACGGTTAAGTCGAATGGCCAGCCAAAAATAGCAAACAAGCCACACACCACAATCACATCATGAAATAGTGCCAATACCGCACCCAAAGCCAGCTTAAACTGGAATCGGATCGATACATAGACCATCATGAGCAACAGCGCCAAACCGATTGCAAGTAATGAATTTAGATAAACTTCATTACCCACCTGACTACCAATGATGTTGATGTTCTCAACGGTGGCAGGGTTTGATGGTAAGTTTAATGCTGACGTTAGCGCTTGGCTAAGACCTTCAGGATCTTGAGTATTTTGAGGTGGCAGGCGAACCAATAGTTCGCTACGCGTACCTAGATACTGCACGACAGCATCGTTAAAGCCTTGCTGTGATAATGCGCTGGCAACCTGTGCCTGCTCGACAGGCTGACCATATGAGACGTCGGCCGATACACCACCTGTAAAGTCAAGACCAAGGTTCAATCCCTTGACTGCGATGGCGACCACACTTGCAATCACCAGCAGCACCGATAGGATGACCATTGGGATTTCAAGCTTCATGAATGGCAAGATGCGACGGTTGCCAATCAGCTTAGCACCACCTGCTTTTTCAGCAGCTTCATTAACAGCGATGATGTCTTGGTTGGCAAGTACTTCTTCGTTCGCACGAGCATTACTGCCTTTACCATCGCGACGTGGACCACGACGACGACGCGTTTCTTTGGCGTTTAGTTCGTCGTGGTTATCGATTGGATTATTATCATTTGTCATCATATACTCCTAACCGATGCTGATTTTTGTCAAGTTTTTACGATAGCCATACCAAATCTGCATGAGTGCACGCGTCACGATGATGGCGGTAAATAAAGACGTGATGATACCAATGGCAAGCGTAATGGCAAAGCCTTTGACAGGACCTGTACCAACCGCGAACAAGATAAACGCCACCAATAGCGTGGTCATGTTACCATCTAGAATAGAGCTAAACGCACGGTCAAAACCTGCCACGATGGCTGATTTGGCTCTGGCGCCCGCGTCAATCTCTTCACGAATACGCTCAAAGATAAGTACGTTAGCATCGACCGCCATACCCATCGTCAGTACAATACCGGCAATACCTGGCAGGGTCAAAGACGAGCCAATGATTGACATGATGGCGGCCAGCATGACGATGTTAAAGGCAAGTGCAATGCTGGCAATCACGCCGCAAGCGCGATAGAACACGATCATCCACAAGAATACGAGTAGGTAGCCGATTTTTGAGGCGAATAGACCCTTGTCGATGTTGTCTTGACCCAATGATGGGCCGATAGTGCGCTCTTCGACGAAATACATCGGTGCAGCCAGTGCGCCAGAGCGAAGCAGTAGGGCAAGTTCGTCAGCTTCAGCAGTGGAGTCTAGGCCTGTAATCACGAAAGACGAACCTAGCACGGCATTAATCGTCGCGCGGTTGATGACACGTGTCTCAGAATATGGCGTACGCACTTCTGTCGTCTCACCAGTCTGAGGGTCCGTCTCATAGCTTACACGCTGTTTGTTTTCGATGAATAATACTGCCATTTGTTTACCTACAGCTGAAGCTGTGGCATTTTGCATCAGCCTACCACCTTGAGTGTCAAGGTTGATCGATACTTGTGGGCGGCCATTTTCATCCAGACCTGCTTGAGCGCCTTGTACTTTTTCACCAGTAACGATAGGCTGGCGATTCAAAAGCAAAGGAGGGCCATTTAAGTCGCCAAATGGATAAGCTTCAGTACCAGCAGGTGCAATGCCACCAGTAAAGCTATCAGCATCATCGCTCACCATGCGAAATTCTAGGTTTGCCGTACGACCAAGTACACGCTTGGCTTCAGCGGTGTCTTGTACACCAGGCAGCTCAACGACGATGCGATTAGCACCTTGTGACTGAACCACAGCTTCAGCGACACCAAGCTCATTGATACGGTTACGCAGCGTGGTTAAGTTCTGACCCACTGCATATTCATTGATCTCATTAAGGCGAGCTTCGGTATAGCTTAGTTGTAGTGCCGCGCCTTCGGTATCAGCTAATGGACGTAAGGTGAATTCGTTCGCCATTTGGGCTTGTAAGATACTCTGTGCGCGATCACGAACGTCATTGCCGTCAAACACAAGCATCATACCATTTTCGGTGGTGCGTAGGCTCTTGACGGCGATTTTGTCGGCGCGTAGGGCGCGTCTTGCGTCTTGGCTTGCGGTTGCTAGGCGTTGCTCTAGTGCTTTTGCCATGTCTACTTCAAGCACGAAGCGCACACCACCACGCAAGTCTAGACCTAGCTTCATCGGTTTTGCGCCGATGTTGCGCAGCCATTCTGGGGTGGTTTGAGCGAGGTTTAGAGCGACGACGTAGTTCTCGCCCAGTTCACGACGTAGCACTTCTTGCGCTTTTAATTGATCTTCGGCAGTTGATAGACGCACCAAAGCACTGTTATTACTAAAGCTGCCACCATGATGGCTAAGTCCTGCTTTATCGAGCAGTCCTTGAGATTCGTTTAGAACATCTTCTGTTAATTGCACGCCAGCTGATGCGCCTGTAATCTGTACCGCAGGCTCATCAGGGTATAAATTAGGCAGGGCATACAAGCCAGAAATTACGAGCACTACAGCGATGAGTATGTATTTCCAAGCAGGGTAATGCATAGGTTTTTCTTATGGTTAAGGCGCAATTTAGCGTTGCGCAAAATTAAAACAATGAAAAAAAACAAAACCTGCCAAAGCAAGTATTGTTTTTGTTGCTTAGATATTTTCGATTGTACCAGCAGGTAGAACGCTGATGACGCTTGCGCGTTGAACTTTGATAGAGTTGGTTGGGTTTAGAGCGATGACCGCATAGTCACCTTCAATTTTGGTGATTTTGCCCATAAGGCCGCCAGCAAATACCACTTCATTGCCTGCCGCTAGGCTATCCACCATCGCGCGGTGTTGTTTTCTTTGCTTTGATTGCGGGCGAATGATTAGAAAATAGAAAATCGCAAAAATAGCCACCATCGGCAGGATTTGCAATAGGGCGTTTGGTTGTGCTGGGGCAGCAGCTGCGTGTGCGCTGGTGATGAATAATTCCAACATATTATAACTCCTTCAATAAAAAATGAGTGAATAAAAGGCAAAAATAACGCATATCATACCACAAAAATACCTTATAAAACCATGTAATTTCACGGATAATCTGAATGATAAGAAGTGATTTTATTAGAATTGGACCAAGCTTGCCAGAATTCATACCAAATCATTTCACGGCATTTAAATTTAAAAATAAGCAAGGTTTTGAATCTTTAAAGGATTTTTATAAAAATACCATATAACAATGCTTGCAGTTGTGGTGATTTTGGCTTAATATTACATTTCCATTTTTATTAATTTCCCTTTATGTCCCGTCACCGATCACGCTTTATTCCTTATTTTCTTATTT
>NZ_JAAELD010000212.1 GCF_024227015.1 Moraxella sp. | reverse complement strand
TAACAACACAATAGGACGTACGATGTATTTTTTATTATCCCCTGCCAAAAACCTAGACGAAAAAACTGCCCTACCACTTGATCTGGATGATCAATACAGCGAGCCTGCTCTCATCGAAGAAGCCATCGAGCTCATGAAAACCCTAAAAACAAAAGACGTGCTTGATTTACAAGAACTCATGCACATCTCCGCCAAGATCGCCGAATTAAATGTCGCGCGCAATCAGGCATGGGCTCATCCTTTTGATGACAATAAAAAACCTGCCGTCTATCTGTTCGATGGTGATGTCTATACTGGGCTGGACGCTTATCAACTTTCCAAAGAAGAAATTCAATATCTTAATAAACACCTAGGCATCTTATCTGGTCTGTACGGTCTATTAAAGCCGTTGGATTATATGCTGCCTTATCGTCTTGAGATGGGCACCAAGTTTAAGACGCCAAATGCCGATGACCTGTATCAATTCTGGGGCGACACCATCACTGACTTAATCAATGAACGCATTCAAGACAGCGGTTCTGATGTCTTGGTAAATCTTGCCTCAACTGAATATTATGGCGCGGTGAAACCAAAAAACATCAACGCCGCCATCATCACGCCGAAATTCCTTGATCAAAAAAATGGCAAATACAAAATCATCAGCTTCTACACCAAAAAAGCTCGTGGCATGATGGTAAATTTCGCCGCCAAAAATAACATCACTGATCCTGAAGACCTTAAGAAATTTGACAGCGATGGTTATTATTTTGATGAGGCGTTAAGCACTGATACCGAATGGGTGTTTAAGCGCGATGAGCAAGCTTAATGTAGCTTAATTGCCATTCACATCAAAACTCAACCAATAAAAATCCCTGCCATCAAGCAGGGATTTTTTTAATTGGGATAGAGGTTTTATTGACCGACCGCCTGAATGGCAGTCAGTGCAATCGTATAGACAATATCATCCACCAAACAGCCACGAGACAGGTCGTTAACAGGCTTGTTTAGGCCTTGTAGCATCGGACCTACGCTGATCACGCCTGCGGTGCGTTGTACTGCCTTATAGGTGGTGTTACCTGTGTTCAGATCAGGGAAGATGAATACATTCGCCTCGCCTGCCACTTGTGAGTTCGGCGCTTTTTGCTTGCCCACAGATGGTACAGATGCCGCATCAAACTGTAGCGGACCATCGACTTTGAGGTTTGGTGCTTTTTCGCGAACGATTTGCAAGGCTGATTTTACCGTTTCTACGTCTTCGCCCGAACCTGAGTTCATGGTAGAGTAGCTGATTAGGGCAACTTTAGGATCGATGCCGAATGACTTGGCGGATTCGGCTGACTGGATGGCGATCTCAGCAAGCTGTTCGGCAGTTGGATTTGGATTTACCGCGCAGTCGCCATAGACCACCACTTGCTCAGGTAATAGCATGAAGAACACACTAGAGACCAAGCTATACTCTGGCGCAGTCTTGATCAGCTGGAACGCTGGGCGAATCGTATCAGCAGTCGTGTGTACCGCACCCGATACCAGACCATCCACGTCGCCAACTTGTAGCATCATCGTGCCAAGATACACCGTGTCTTGAAGCGCTTGTCTTGCGCCCTCTTCATCGATTTTGCCTTTGCGGCGCTCTACCATTGGTGCGACATATTTGTCGATCACAGTAGATGGTTCGATGATTTCGATGCCGTCAGGCAGAGTTACACCGCGCTCATCCGCCACCGTGCGAATCTTAGCAGGGTCGCCAAGCAATACGCATTGGGCGATGCCACGGCTTTGACAAATCGCTGCCGCCTCGATAGTACGCGGCTCATCACCTTCTGGTAGAACGATGCGTTTTTTGGCGTTCTGAGCAAGGCGAACAACTTGGTTGCGGAAGGCGTAAGGAGACAACTTTTGGGTGCGGTCAGCGGTTTTGTAGGCCTCAAAAGCATTGCTGTCAATCTCAGACAGATTGCCACCGTTATCAGTGCGTGCCAATACTTGAACCTTACCCGACAGCTCAGCAGTGCCAATCACGCCCCAAATGCGCTCGCCTTTTAGACCGCCAAATACAGATGCAAAGACAGGTAGGCGAGTATCACTATCACCCACCAAGATCACATCAGCATCAAAACCTGTCGCAAGCTCGCGGTTTACGCGGTTGGCATACGGTCTGCTCTCATCAGCAAGCACACCCACAACCACGCTGATGGGCGCTGATTGCTTAGCGATTGCCGTCTCTAGTAGGTCGTCAAGGTTGTTATTACCGATCGCACCGCAGAATTCTTCATGGCTTGGAATGGCAACAATCTCACCACCGACTAAGCCGGCGACACTTTGAGACAATGTTTCCATGTTAATCTGACTGGTGGTAGGAACTAGCAATACAGTTTTCATGTCATATCCTTTATTAAATTCATCAATAAATATAAGCCGTAAAATCAAGCAAAAAGTCAGATCATCACAATCTGACTTTTATGATTTGATTTATAGACCTAGAACTTCGCGAGTCTCGCTCATGATTTGGAATTCTTCGTCAGTTGGGACAACCCACAGCTCTATAGCAGAACCCTCGGCATGGAAGCTGCCTTCAGCACCACGTGACAATTCAGCATTCTTCGCTTCGTCCATCTTGATGCCGAAATGACGTAGATGACCCAAGATCTTCGCACGCATTCCCACTGCGTTCTCACCCACCCCGCCAGTAAAGGCAATGCCGGTCAAGCTTGGTAACGCACAGCTTAGGCTAGCTAGATATTTTGCCACACGGTAGGCGAATAATTCTAGTGCTAAGATGGCATCCTTATTACCTTCATTAGCAGCCTGCTCTACCGTTCTCATGTCATTTGATACGCCAGATACGCCCAATAGACCGCTCTTTTTATTCAGCAGCGTATCAATCTCTTCGATAGACAGACCCAGTGTGCGATGCAGATGGATGTGCAGACTTGGATCGACATCACCTGAACGCGTACCCATCATTAGACCCTCAAGCGGCGTTAGACCCATAGAGGTATCAAGACTCTTACCATCATAAACAGCCGTCGCCGAGCAACCATTACCCAGGTGAGCAACTAACCAGCCATGCGCACCCTCTTTAGCGGTTAATTCACTGGCACGATTTGACACATAAGCGTGCGATGAGCCGTGAAAACCATAGCGACGAATGCGGTCATTTTCATAAAGTTCTTTTGGGATGGCATAACGATATGCTACGTCTGGCATGGTTTGATGAAATGCAGTATCAAACACAGCCACTTGTGGCAAGTTTGGATAAATCGCAAGTACCGCCTCAATACCTGATGCGTTAGCAGGGTTATGCAATGGTGCTAGGATTGCCAAGCGCTTAATTTCACTCAACACATGATCATCAACTCTTACAGCTGACGAAAACTCGCGACCACCATGCACCACGCGATGACCCACCGCCACCGGATGATACTGCTCGATCAATGCTAGGATTTTTTGTAGTGCAAGTTGATGGGTTGCGCCTGGCAGGTTGATTTCTTCCTTTGTGCCATCAAGATGTGTGTGCTTAATGCGCGCATCATTATTACCCAATGCCTCAGCAAGACCCTCGATGCGCTGCTCGCCGTCATCAGAAATGAGCGCATATTTAATAGATGATGAGCCACAGTTCAAAATCAAAGTTGGGTTGTTAAGTGCCATGTTTCTTCCTTAAATTGTTGGTTGGATGGGCGGCCTTGGCCGAATGAATCTTTGGCATTATAACATAAAATTATCAAAAGTCTTTAGGTAAAATCAAAGGATTTTTGGGGAATATTTTGTTTTGATATTAATAAATTTTTTTCTTTTAAATCATTATCTTACGGTGTATTTTCATAAAAGTCGTTGGTATTTTGACAAAATTTAGGTAAAATAATTTTTCAATTTTAAGACGATCATACATCAATGAAAACAGCCATTTTATCCATCGCACTTTGTGCATTATTAACCGCCTGCGGTCAAAAAGGCGCACTCTATCTTCCCACCAAAACCGCACCCACAGAACCCATCAACGAGACCATCAGCGCCAACCCGAACGACTACTAATAACTATTACAATCATCCATCATTCATACGGATCATTAATTTATCATGACTTTTAGCCCTGTAAGCCAAACCCAAGACGGCGCGTTGTCAATCGATGCCGCCAAGCTGACCGAGTCCTTGCCGTTCATCGAATATCAAGATAACACACTATATATCGATGGCGCAGACACGACAGAGCTTGCCAAGCTATATGGCACGCCACTTTATGTGTATTCTAAGAACGCACTACTTGCCAATTATACTGCTTATATGGAAAGCTTTAGCGCGCTCAACGACGTGCAAATCTGCTACGCCGTCAAAGCCAACTCCAATCTTGCCGTTCTGTCAGCACTTGCCAAAGCGGGTGCTGGTTTTGACATCGTATCGACGGGCGAACTTGCCCGCGTCATAAGAGCAGGCGGCAACCCAGCCCAAATCGTCTATTCTGGCGTTGGCAAGACTGCATCGGACATCCATACCGCCCTAGAAGCTGGCGTTGGCTGCTTTAATGTGGAAGCCTTAAGCGAACTAGACACCATAAACGCTGTCGCCGCAGAGCTGGGTAAAAAAGCCCCGATCGCGCTACGCATCAATCCTGACGTGGATGCCAAGACCCACCCTTATATCTCGACAGGTATGAAGGATAATAAATTTGGCATCGCGCATGATGTGGCGATATCTGCTTATGAATACGCCAATACCCTGCCAAACCTTGACATCGTCGGTATCGACTGTCACATCGGCTCTCAGCTGACCGAAGTCAAGCCTTTCGTGGATGCGCTTGATAAGATGATTGAGCTGATCGATGAATTATTTGCTCGCGGCATTAAGCTATCCCATGTGGATCTAGGCGGTGGACTTGGCGTGCGCTACATCGATGAGAACCCTGCCAGCGTCCACGAATTCGCTGAAGCGCTACTGCCCAAATTACTCGCTCTACAAGCCAAATACAAATTAGGTCTACACCTAGAACCAGGTCGTAATATCGCCGCCAATGCAGGCGTGCTGCTCACGCGCGTAGATGTGCTTAAGCCCACCGAGCACAAGAACTTCGCCATCGTCGATGCCTCCATGAGCGAGCTGATTCGCCCTGCTTTATATGAGTCAGTGATGGCAATCATTCCTGCCAAGCTTTCGGACACTCAAGATAATGAGCAGTCCCAAGTGTGGGACGTGGTCGGCACAGTCTGTGAGTCGAGTGACTTCTTAGGTAAAGAGCGCGCACTTTCTTTGGAAGTTGGTACACTTTTGGCGGTCACTGGTGCTGGTGCGTACGCTTTTTCCATGGCGAGCAACTACAACAGCCGTCCTCGCCCTGCTGAGGTCATGACTGACAACGGCGCTCATCGCATCGTGCGCGCCCGTGAAAACCTAGAAGACCTATGGCGCGGCGAACAACTCTAAACCGCCAATCTAAATGCACCGATGATTCGGTGCATTTTTTATGCATGTGAAGTATCTTGATATCCATCAACTTTTCTTTGAGAGCTTTAGCGTTGGTTGGTGATTTTGTATGGCAAAATTCTTTTACAATTTAAATCGCATTTACCAAAACATTTGGCAAATTCATTAGGCAAATCGGCGTTCATCTGTTAAGATAGACATACGAGCACACGGACGTAACCAGATAAAAGGAATTAGAACTTAGAGCTAAAAAGGAGTGATGATGTTAATTGAATTTACCAAAATGCATGGGCTGGGCAATGATTTTATGGTGATTGACCTGGTCACCCAACGCATGAATCTCACCACTGACTTGGTGCGTCTGCTTGCTGATCGTCATCTTGGCGTGGGTTTTGATCAGCTGCTTATTGTTGAGCCGCCAAGTCGTCCCGACGTAGATTTTAAATATCGAATTTTTAATGCTGATGGCACAGAAGTCAGCCAATGTGGCAACGGCGCTCGTTGTTTTGCTTCCTTCGTTCAAGCGCGTAAATTATCCTTTAAGCAGCGTCTGCGCGTGGAGACGGCCAGCGGCATCATCACCCTGACCACTGATCGCTATGGCTGGGTACAGGTTGACATGGGTAAACCCAAATTTGAACCTGACGAGATTCCATTTGCACCAAAGGCGATCACCAAGGTTGGCAACTCGTACCGACTGGTCGTGGATGGCACACCTGTTCAGCTATATATCGCCAACATGGGCAACCCTCATGCCGTCATCAAGGTGGATGATGTACTCACCGCTGATGTGGAGCGTCTGGGGCGACTGTTAGAGTCGCATGAGGCTTTCCCCCAGCGCGTGAATGTCGGATTCATGCAAGTGGTGAATCAGCGACACATTCGCCTTAGAGTCTATGAGCGCGGTGTGGGCGAGACCCAGGCGTGTGGCACGGGCGCCTGCGCAGCTGTGGCG
>NZ_JAAELD010000211.1 GCF_024227015.1 Moraxella sp. | reverse complement strand
CAGGTGGCGCGTCTGGTTGCAGTGATAATGCAGAAGCACTGTTGGCACCTCGTTGACCACCTTGATTGCGTTTACTTTTTAGCTTGATTTGTAGGCGCAGCTCGTTGGCACTGTCAGCATTACGAATGGCTTCATCATAACTGATTGCCCCTTCATCGTACAGGTCAAACAGCGCTTGGTCAAAGGTCTGCATACCAAGCTCACGGGACTTAGTCATAATCGCCTTAAGCTCGTGCATTTCACCTTTTAAAATCAAGTCCGCCATCAGTGGCGTATTAAGCATAATCTCAACTGCCGCACGTCGCCCTTTACCATCTTCAGTACGCACCAATCGCTGCGAAACAATGGCTTTCATGTTGGATGATAAGTCCATCAACAGCTGACCCTTACGTTCTTCAGGGAAAAAGTTAATGATACGATCCAGTGTTTGGTTGGCGTTATTGGCGTGCAATGTCCCAAGACACAAATGCCCCGTTTCAGCAAAGGCAATGGCGTGTTCCATGGTTTCAGTATCACGAATCTCACCAATCAAAATCACGTCAGGCGCTTGGCGCAATGTGTTCTTTAAGGCATGATGCCATGAATGCGTATCCACACCCACTTCACGGTGAGTAATCATCGATTTTTTGTGCTTATGCACATATTCCACAGGGTCTTCCACCGTGATGATGTGCCCTGCCGAATGCTCGTTACGGTGGTCAATCATCGCCGCCAGTGACGTCGATTTACCCGAGCCTG
>NZ_JAAELD010000210.1 GCF_024227015.1 Moraxella sp. | reverse complement strand
CTCGATAAGGGTTTCCCTTTGGCGGTTCCACCGAAAAGACGGGGGGCGAGATCTTGGGATAAGGCAGTCGATTCGGACATGTCGCAATTGCAAGTGCATGAAGTGGGGGATTTTATTGCCTCTTATGTTCCCACGCTTGCAGATTTTTCGCGATTGGATGAGCAATTTCGTGTGCCTCAGGATTCGTGGGATCAAATTCCGCAATATTCAGATTATGGTTTTGCCGTCTTTCAGCTTAAAACGCTGAAGGGAAAGCCGCACCCTATGGCGTTTAAATTTAAATCGCGGTTGATTGGCCCAAATCAAAAATCTGTGTTCTTTCCCACCGTTCATATTCATGATGGTGAGGTTCATGATTTGGAGGAATTTGACCACGCTTTATTTCTACAGGCTCCTGAGTTTGATCGCCTGTGTGGACCTTACAGACAGCGTAGGCGGTTAGTGACAGATAAGGCCACTGGGTACGTCAGGTCGAAATGGACTGCAGATAGATTTTGTGACATTGATGCTTGCCAAGGCATCGTTGATAAGGACGGCTTGGTGCATCGTTTGGAGATGCAAGGTCGTATGAAGAACCAGGATGTACTTGCCGACCTTCAGGCCATCGAAAGAAATAAACAGTCTTCACTTTTGCCGCGAAGCAGCTTGTTTTGGATCGGTGGTATTGCCGGCATTGCTGGTATGAAATGGTTTTTTGATCGACGAACACTAGTTTCTCAAGCCGGGCAAGGAAAAGCGTCACGTCACGATGAAGTGACTTAAGCTCAAACCACGTTTTGAGATGCTTTCCGTGAACAAGAGCTGCCATCGTAATGGGTGCTCATTTCACGCTGAAACCGTTGGTCTACGTGATCTTCTCGTCGCGTTGCGGTTTGCTTCTTCGCGAATGTTAGCGTGGATACGAAACTTTTTTGGCGCGCTATGGCTGTTATCCTTTTCGCGAAGGCAGCGGGTGAAATTGCAACTCGGAGTGGGCTACAATGACGGTTGGAGATTAACAGCGATTTGTTGAGGCTTGTGATCGTCGCTTGCATTGCCCTCAACCGTGTTTAAGCGAACCGTACCGAGGAGTACCAAATGATGGATGCGAAGTCCGATTTGCGCGTGCCCTTGTATTTTTGGGTTGTCGGTGGAGTCGCGTTGTTGTGGAACATTATGGGGTGTGGCATTTTCTTCAATGAAATGTTCAACCAAGAGGCTGCCATGGAGAGTTTTACGGAAGCTCAGAAGGAATGGGTGCGAACAACCCCGTCTTGGGTTTACGTTATCTTTGGACTCTCAGTCGCCACGGGGCTCGCTGCCTGTGTGGGATTATTGCTTCGTAAGAATTGGGCTTTGCCCCTTTTTGTGGCAAGTTTTCTATTCGTCTTAATCCAAATGGGCTACACCATGCTTGTCGCTGGTGGTTTGCAGGTGATGGGCCCGGCCGGAGCAGTGATACCCATCGTTGTGGTAATTCTGGCTTTAGCTTGGGTGGTATCTACGCTCAAATTCAGAAATGCGGATTGGTGGAGTGGCCACTGAATTTATCTTTCTCAGTATCAAGCTCATTCCTAGCAGAGGTCGATGGGTACTGAGATTTTGAGGCAGTGCGAATGCGAAATTTAAAGCAACAAAACCGGCACATTCAATATGCCGGTGTGCTGTATCTAGGATTCGGGTTGATGCGAAACGGGCTTCCTCACGTGGTTCTCTTCAGGAGAGCATCATCATCAAAGTGATGGTTCTGCTGGCACGCAAATAGGATTCATCACCTGCATCGCAAAAACGCATCAGCGGTCGGTTATTTGAAAAAACGAATGCTCATGGGGTAAGGCCACAATTCTCCATTGCCAGCTTTGAGTCCACCGATGATGGGAAATACGATCATTAAAACACTCATGACAAGTAGCATGGGGATGCCAATAAAAACCAATATGAGCAGCAAGCTAATCGCAATGTAAATTATCGCAGAGATAAGCCAGTTGACGACGATTTTTCCGTGAGCATCTAAATTTGGAATTTCATCTTTCTTCATTTGCCAAATCAAAATTGGGGCAAGGATTCCAGCGATTGGCACAAGGTACGCTGCAAAGGTAGAGAGGTGTAAGGCCATCGCCCAGTTATTTGCCAAGTTCGAATCTATATTCGCTGCCTTCATTTTATCCCCCCGTAATTGACTGGTAAAAATCTGGTGCGCGTTCGCGTTGCAGCGAGTGTGCATTGCACCTTTCTTGCTCTCTTATTCGCTGGAAATGACTGAATCTTGCGATGAAAACCCTGCCCAACGCCCAAAAATCGTTGATTTGATAAATGCTTGATCTTTCGAGGAGAAATCTAATGGGCTTGCTTTCCCGCTAAGCAGGCATGCTCAAGGGGAAGCGCCCAAAAATTTGGCGATGCTGGGCTGGCATCGACTCGGGGGTGCGAAACTATGTATATCAGTACCTTGCGGCGTGCGTTTATGTTGGGTCTTGTGGGCGAGTCGCTCAGCAACGTTTTTGTTATCTGAGAGGCACGCTGGTTTGCCTTCATTTATTCCGGAGTTGATAAATGGTGTCAGAAGATTTCAGTGAGGGCTTTCGCGAGCCCGTCTCGTCGCGGCTAATAAAGTTGTTGCACCAAAATCATTTCTTTCCTTTGTTGGTTGCCTCGGTCACTGCGATGGGATTTTACTTTGCTGAACGGTGGACCTCGGAATGGCGGGGGCCACGTTTGCACCTTAATCTATTTCTTGCATGGGTGCCTTATTTTCTTGGAATCCTAATGATGTTATCTGCAACATTTCCGGGAACCAAGTTGGTGTCGATGTTTCGAATTGTGTTGATTTTGGCTTGGTTTTTCTTCTTTCCGAATGCCCCTTACCTGATAACCGACTTCGCCTATTTAGATTGGGATCATTATGATTTGTGGCAACGGGTGGCCATATTTTGCATTTTTTCACAGTGTGGTTTGATGTTGGCGATGGTGTCATTGTTGATTGTCGAGAAACAGACGACAGCTTGGTATGGTGCTGTTTTCGCAAAGGTGTTGGTAGTAACTGCGATCCTCTTTGCCGGTTTTGGCGTGTTTGTAGGTCGTTTTCTGCGTTGGAACAGTTGGGATCTGCTTTACCATCCCTATGCCGTTTTTCTGGACTCGCTGGGGAAATTAAGTGAACCGATGCAAGGTATCAGGCCGATCGTGTTTTCTGTTCTTTTGTCTCTGATATTGGGCACGTATTATTATTTTGTGGTTTCTTTAGTGGGGCGACGCAAACATGATTCAGCCTCATATCGCAGGCATTGAATTGTTTAGTTTGGTACTAGCGACT
>NZ_JAAELD010000209.1 GCF_024227015.1 Moraxella sp. | reverse complement strand
CAAGGCTTTTTATATGGGTTAATAAAATCCGCCAGCAGACAGATTATTATTAATCATGCCAATTTTTTAATAGCAAAACCAAGCTCTGCCATTGTAGATTCTTGCTCTAGTGGCGCAAGGCTTGCTTTGGTGCATGGCTTATCTTTTAGGTAGGTTCGTGCGACACGTTTTAGATCATCGATACTTACCGCTAGGATCTTGGCACGCAGCGCCTGCTGATATGCCTTATCACGCCCGTGCAGCTCACCAAAGCATGACTTGACCGCCTCTCCTGCTGGAGATCCAGGCTTGTCCATGCCTGCGATGATGCCCAAAATCGCCTCTTCAAGCTTCTCATCGTCATGCTCGTTATTAAGCAGCCAATCAATGCTTGCCTTGAAGTGATCAAAAGTCGCAACACAGTTCGGATCGCGATAGCTGTAGAATTTAAATGCCGCTGCATTCGCATCAAAGCTCGCACCGCCGCCATACGCACCGCCTTTCTCGCGGATGGCAGCATGCAGATAGCCATTACGCAAGAATGGCGCAAGCACCATCAGTGCAGGTGCATCATCGTCATCCGATGTGGTCGCAGCATAGACCGCAGCGTTATGATAGACATTGGTTGAGATGAGCCAAGCGATGTCATCTTGGGCGTCATCCTCAATGATCTCTGTCAAAGCATCAAAAGGCAGTGACGATGTCGATTGCTCACCAGATGCCTTACGATTCTTCAAGGTGCTGGCGATCTTATCACTGATCGCGGCTGCAGAGTCAGACTCACAGACCAAGATCACATCCTTAGACAGGCTGGTGATGGCTTCATGCAAGGCTGCCAATCGCGCACATAAGATTTCCCATTTATCTTCATTCGCATCTGCCAAGAACGCCTTTAACGCACTTAATGCAGGCAGCCCTGAAAAGGCATATTCAATCTTAGCAAGGCGGCTCATGTTGCGACTGGCTGTCTGCATGGCATAAGCGTGACCTGCACCTGTCAGACGTGATTGCCAGCTGGTTTGTTTTTGCTGCAAGAGCTCGCGAATGCGATCTGTCTCGGTGAATATCGTCTCGTCCAATACCTCACTCACCAGATTCACAGCGTCAAGTTTACGGTTAAGCGCACGAGTCGCTACCACAAAATAGCTGCTTATTTTGTCTTTATCCGCCACATCAGTTCGCTGACTGATGCGCGCCGTCACCCCCGATGAGCACGCTGCCTGCACCGCTTGGAATTCACGCGCGTCATGCTGATGCGTCCCCACTTCTGACAGCAGCGTCAAATAAATTGGCAATAATGGGTTATTCAAAATATCATCGGCAGCATCAGCCAAATCAGCGACCACCTGATAATAATACAGCCCATTCGTGCCTGCATGATATTCATACAACGTGCGCGTATCGCCATCGATGTTGATGGGTTTTTTGATGGCGTGCGTAAAGGCGACATCGCTTGGAACGTCTGACAGCCCCACCTTTGGCAACAAGTTCACATCATCAATCATCGCTTGGCGCACTTGAAGTTCAGCGGTTTTTTGTTGAATGGTGGAACGTGCCTCGTCGCTAAGTGTCTCATTGAGCTGATCAAGTGTCGCCTGCTCATCGTCGATGAGTCTTTGATCTTTATCTTTGTCAGGTGAGGCAGTTAGGCGCACACGATGCGGGTTATCGATCAGGTGTTTTTTGATGAGTGATGGCACGAATTTAGGGTCCTTCGCCTGCTGTCTTAGCCAAGTCAGATGCTCATCAATCTGCCACACATCCAGCGGATCACCGCCATGCACCACCGTGCTAAACGCCTCAAGCATCAGAGTCAGACCATAAGGCATGCTGTCGCCACCGATGTGTCTTTGATCAAGCTCGATCTGATGCAGCACCGTCTCGATGGTCTCATCATCAACGCCTTCTGCAGCGACTTTTGAGAGCAGATCTAAGATGCCTTGCTCCACATCATCAGCATATTCGACGTCCGAACCACGCACGCCCGCATAGAACACCATCTCATAATGACTGTCATCCAAGCCAAGCAGCGGACTTGGTGCCACAGCCTGCGGATAACTCTCAAGATAAGCACGCAGCGGAGAACCTGAGTGCTCCACCAAAACACCCTCCATCAGGCGCAATGACAGTCTTTCACGCGGATCGCTGATGGTTGGCAGCAGCCATGATAGCACATGATGGGTCATCTGTTTGCCATTATCATCAGCGGTATAAGTATCGAAGGCTTGTACAGGCTGGGTCAGGCGAGTCTCTAGAGCTGAGGTAAATTTCTTGCCCATCTTAGGACGGCTAATGTCATCAAAGCGTGCCAAGACATCATTCTGCAGCTTATCTTGGATGTCTTTGGCAGGAATGTCGCCAAAGCTCATCACGATGGCATTCGATGGATGATAATGCGCCTGATGGAATTTCACCAGATCGTCGTGGGTCAGATTAACAATGTGCTTAGGATCGCCGCCAGAATTATAATGATAGGTCGTCGTCGGGAACAGATGGTGCGTCAGCGCATAATAAAGCTGATCGATCTCACCGCTCATCGCGCCCTTCATCTCATTAAAGACAATGCCGTGATATTGTGGCTTACCCGCTTCATCCAGCTCAATACGGATGCCCTCCTGGGCAAAATCCAGCTCATGAATATTGGGGAAAAAACACGCATCCGTGTACACAGACAGCAGATTAAAAAAATCATTCTTGTTCTGGGTGGCGAACGGATAAACCGTCCAATCCGCTGCTGTCATGGCATTCATGAACGTCTGTAAGGAACGCTTAATCATGCTAAAAAACGGATCACGCACAGGGTATTTTTCAGAGCCGCACAGCACCACATGCTCTAGGATATGCGCCTCGCCGCGCGACGTCATCGGCTGGGTGGCAAAGCCAATCATCAGTGCGTTCTCATCATTATCACATGCCAGATGATAATGCATGAGCCCCGTTTCTTTGTGTCGATAATATGCCACGTCGATGTTTAGTGCGTCGATTTTCGTTGTTGATATGAGCTCAAAAGCAGGATTGCTGGCGGTCATGAGTATCCTTAATAATTGTTCGTATAGATGAATAAAGTCATCAAAAATCGCTAGTTTAGCATAATTAATTCAAGGTGTTGAGATTTAAATCACACAAATCATCACACCTCATTTAATGCCGTCAAAATAAAAAAT
>NZ_JAAELD010000208.1 GCF_024227015.1 Moraxella sp. | reverse complement strand
GGGTCTGCCTTTGTGCAGAGATAAAATTAACCAGTTGGTATCGATGCTCGGCATCAAGCAGTTTGAGATATTTAACCGTGTGCTTATACTCGCTGTGGCCCAAATAGGCGGCCAGCACCGGAAGGGCATTTTGTGGGGATTTACCCTTATCTTTGATACGCTTTAGTGTATTGACTGCGAAGCTATGGCGCAGTGAGTGAGGCGTGGGCGCACCAATATTGGTGTTTCCCATGGTTTGCCGGGGGCACTTGAGACCGATATCGTTAACCGCCTGGTGAAACCGCCGGCGGATGAACTCGTCGTAGAAGGGTTTTTCTTTGCTCATCGCCAGCAGATAAGAGTTGGAATCCGCATGCCAAAAACTGCGACGTACGGATAGATAGTTGGTAATTTCGGTGGCCACCGAATTGGGTATGGGAATGAGGCGGTCTTTTTTAAATTTGGTCTTTTCAATGTAAAGCGTTTTGTCATCGGCTCGGAAGTGTTCACGCTGCAGTCGCAAAGGCTCTGAGATGCGCATTCCGCAGCGAGCCAAAAGTAAAATGGCCATGTAGCTGCCCAGATCTTTGACAAAATCTTTGGCGTATATTCGCAAACGCTTAGCTGTAGCATGAATCAGTTCATTGATTTGAGATGGAGAAAAGATAAACGGGATAAAGTTTTCTTCGGGCAGGCAGGGGATATCTCTTAAAGGATTATGCTGGCAGTATTCTTTTCGCACTAGGTATTCAAAGAACCCTCTTGTGTAGGATAACACGCGATTGATCGTTTTGTTTTGCGTGCGCAGATCGGCTTGCAGCCTGAGGAAAAACGTCGGTGTCAAATCGCTTGGTCCGGCGTTTTGGGTGAGCAGATAGCGATCAACGGTTTTTAGCGCCCAGCGCAAGTTGTCGGTATCATAGCCCAGCTGGTAACGGTAGATCATGTAATCTTCAAACTGTTGTGTCAGAAAGCTTTCAAAGCGGCTCATCTAAGATTACCTCGCGCATCAAATCGGTGTGGATGTGAAGATATTTGCGGCTGGACTCGATATGACGATGTCCCAGCATCTGTTTGATCTCATAGATCGAAGCGCCGGAACTTAGCAGGTGCTGGGCATAGGAATGGCGCAGCCAATAAGGCGTTGAGCTCAGTCCAGCCTTGTGCATCGCCTCTTGAATATAGCGGCCCACCAGGCCGGGGACAATCGGACCATAGGGGGCTGACAAGCTTAAAATAAGATGACGGTCTTGGCTGTTGGGTCGGCCGCCGACCATATAGGCGACAATGGCCTTCAGGGTTTGCTCAGCGATGGGAAGCGTTAGCGGTTGTTTGTTTTTGCGATCCTCGACGTTAAGTTGTGCTTTTTTAAAGGCGATATCATCCAAGGTGATGCGGCAGATCTCGCAGGGTCGCAGCCCCAGGGTATAAGCCAGGTGAACCATGACGTAGGTACGAAGGTTTTTAGCTGAGTTAACCGACAGACTTTCAAACAACTGCTTAACTTCGTGAGGACGCAAAAATTTTGGAGGCTTGGCTTTGGCAAATTGGACGGCGCCGATCAGAAGCGGCGCCAGGTCTTTTTTTAAGATGCCGCATTGATGATGCAGATAAGTTAAAAAGCCGCGCACAATGGTTCGATAGGTACGGCAGGTGCCTGGCGAAAAGGGCTGGCAAAACTTGGCCATAAACGCATCGAGATCTTCGATACGAAGCTGGTGCAGTCTGATATCCTGCTCGTTGAGGTAATCGCAAAGAGCAGACAGCACTCTTCGGATGGCGACTAATTGGTGGGTGTCTGTCTGATGGCCGTCTTGCCGATATCGCAAATAGTCTTCAAAGATTCCGGTAAGTTTTCTTTGCTGTGGATGCTGTGGCAACGGGGTCTTTATCTGACCCTGTTCAACCAGATACCGTGAGAGCCCATTGATGGCTGCCGTGGTGGCAAGTCCACTGATTTTTTTAAAATGCTCACGGGTTGTGACGGTAAAAAGTTGTTGCCAAGGCAAACGGCGGTTTTTGACAAAATCCAAAAACAGTTCCAACTGCCTGCGGTGCAGGTGTTGAGTGGCAGAGCTATAGTTGACGGATTTCATCCAATCAAGGTAATCGGCAGTAGCGCGGATCAGTCGGGCAACTGCCGAAGGGTCTTTTTGTGGCGGCCCGTATTGCTGGATGTACCAATTGAGCCATTCGATGCATTGCTGGATATGAGAATCGGACATTTTGCTAAATTCCCTTAAATAATTGAGTCATGACAGAACCGATGGCCGCCGGCGCCTGACAACCCGTCAGTTGCTCTTTAGGTTTATTCATTGCACCTTGAGCAGGTTTGGAGGGCAAAGAAAGCACCTGGAAAAGGGTACCATCAAAGGCGATCAGGTCTTTTTCAATCAGCCCGACTCTGGCAGCGCTATATTGTTCAAGGCTCATGCGCAAAGATGAGCAGATGCGATCATAGCTGTAAAAGGAGAGTCCATAACGATCCGCAGCCAAAACCAGAAAAATATACAACAGCAACTCCTGTTGGCTTAAGGCCTTTAAAAATCCATCGGTTAAAAATCGATGCGGGATAAAGCTGAAGCCCCCATCGATGCGTCGGATGCGATCGGCAACCAGAACCTTTTTGGTGATCATGATCGACTCCTTTCCTATTGTCAGCAGCTATACACCAGCT
>NZ_JAAELD010000207.1 GCF_024227015.1 Moraxella sp. | reverse complement strand
CTTGACCAAATCCCGACAGACGTAGAACAAATTATCATTTTGGATACCTGTTATTCAGGAACATTTTTGGATGACTTATCGGGCGTGGCAAATCGCATTCTGATAACCAGCGCGGATTCTGAAAATCGGGCTTGGAGTCCTGAAAAAATGGGCGGTTTTTCCCATACTTTTATTGAGGAATTAAAACATGGGCAAAGCGTTGGAGAAGCCTTTAACTATGCGAAAAGCAAAATCATTGATGATTCACAAACCTTTGGCAAACAAAATCCCCTCTTGGATGACACCCAAGATGGATTCTATGCCAGCGATGATGGACGTTTTGCCCGCCGCACTTACATTGGCGGCAAAAAAGTACATGGCTCACTGCCTCCTGAAATCACTGACATGCACCCCACAATTCAACTCGTAGAAGGTCAAACCACCGCAAAATTATGGGTGAAAGCCATTCCCGACTTTAATGGCATGAAAAAAGTACGGGCAATATTAGTCAATGAACTTGATGAAGTCACTCAATATCAGGGCGAAAGCACCAACTTTACGCGGCGCGAACTCACCTTGCTACCCAATTACGACTTGCAACGTTATGAAATTGACTACGATCAATTCCACACAGCAACCAATTGGAAAATCCTCTACCAAGCCCAAAGCATGGAAGGCGATTGGTCAAAAATCTTTACGGGTTCCGCTGTTCTTGAAGGTTCCATCTCAGACAACGCTGCCCTCACGCCGAACCAATCGGTGTATCACGATGGCGACTTATGTCAAGTGACTTTACCCCCGTTACCACCTG
>NZ_JAAELD010000206.1 GCF_024227015.1 Moraxella sp. | reverse complement strand
TGTTTGTTACAGATTTACCTTTTAGCTCCTTAGAAGGATATGAAAAGCAATCATTGTCTTATCAAGGTAAGCTTGAAACGATGCGTTGCTACGTTTTTTTAATCTGTCATCGCCCAGGTCGCATTTGAGGCGTTTAATCATTCGCTCCACCGATGGGCGCCGTGTCATGATAGCTTTAAATCGCTTGGCCATCGGGGGATCTTGTGAGTCGATATGAGCGAGCATATCAAATGATACTTGCGCAATACGTCCATTAAGAGCAAAGGGGCAACACATTGATTTTTGTTCGCAGTTATCGCAAACACTTGTCCCATTTGCATCCAAAGGCGCTTGGTAAATAAACTTCTCCGTTTTGTATCGTGCCCCTTGGTAATCCATCTCAAAGTCGGCATTGCATACCAGGTTGCCATAGGCGGTAAGTTTTTTCATTCCTTTTGGCAAATTTTCCGTCACGGTTTTTTTTCTGCGAGGATTGAGCGATGCCTTCAGCGCGATACCTAATTGGTCTCGGAACTTATCCTTGAGTGGTTGACTATCACAGGCACTGTCATAGAGCACTGTATCAATCCATGATTTTATTTCAGGATATTGTGCAAACAGACGAACAACATGCGGAAAAAATGTTTCTCCATCATGGGTGGCGGCATCGGCTACGGCAATAGCGTCAAGAGG
>NZ_JAAELD010000205.1 GCF_024227015.1 Moraxella sp. | reverse complement strand
GTCTGGGAATTTCCGCCCTCCTGTACTAGTTGATGTCATGTTGGGTATCCAATCGTAACCTATTGATTTTTATGGTTATTTGTATAATCACATTGAAAACCCTTATAAGCTAAAAAACTGCGGAATTGAGTATAAAATAAGATGCTTGAAACAGTTATTGATACGACAGCCAGGGCGAACACACAGGGTCGCCCCTACAGCCAATGAATATGTGAGCTCGCTATTACACTTACTTTCTTTATGAGTCAATCTCTATTAGAAAAAATCGCTTCTGATTCGAGCCTTGATGCTGCCTATCATTGGTTATGCAAGGCTCGCAAAGATTATCATCACAATAACGATGTTTGGCATGTTCGCTTTCATCGTGCCCATGTTCAAGCGCAAATCCATGCGTTGCTTTTGGCTGGTGATTATCGGTTTGAGCCGGTGCGCCGGGTGGGGGCAATGGGGGGGGTTATTGGATTTGGAATGCGCGTGATGCTTGGGTTCTTAAAGCTATGGCTCTGGTTTTGGGGGTGTTTCTGCGCCCTAAACTGAGGACGTTGTGTTATCATTTAGTTGGGCGCTGCGGCTT
>NZ_JAAELD010000204.1 GCF_024227015.1 Moraxella sp. | reverse complement strand
GGATTTGTGGCAACCAAGCCAAAATTTAGACAAATAAAAACCGCACTGTGTCAAAGACAGGGAGTGCGGTTGTATCAAGTGCTATTATAACAATGCAAACTTGCATAGTCAAGACTATCGGAGAAAAAAATGCTACTAGGCATCAACGAAAACACCATTGAACAATCCGCCATTGCCACAATGTAATCTTTGGGCTGGGATTATACCTATGGCAAAACCATTCTTTTGGGCTGCCAAAATGAATGGCGAGAGCGGACAGGCGAGGTGATTTTAAAGCCGTTGTTGGCGGCCGCCATTGCAAAATTAAACCCAAATCTGCCCGCTGCCGAGGTGGAAAATGTGGTGGCGCAGGTGTGCCGTGCGGAAAGTGGCGATTTGGCGGAGCGTAATCGTCAGGCTTATGATTGGCTAAGAAATGGGGTCAAAATCACTTATCAGCAAGACGGTGAGCAGGTGTCTGATGTGGTGCAGCTGATTGATTTTCAGCGTCCAGAAAACAATGATTTTCGCATTGTCAATCAGCTTGATATTGGCGGTAAAAAAGGCAAACGCATTCCTGATGTGATTGGCTTTGTCAATGGTTTGCCCCTTGTGGTCTTTGAGCTGAAAAATCCACTTAAAGAAAATGCCGACATTGGCAAGGCATACGCCCAGTTGCAGACTTATAAAGATGAAATTGGTGATTTGTTCGTATTTAATCAGGCTTTGGTTATCTCCGATGGTGTTGTGACCCGCATTGGCTCATTGACGGCGGATTTTGATCGTTTCACCCCATGGCGTGTGATAGATGAAAAAGACCAAAGCCGACAGATAGTTTTTGAAAATGAGTTAGAAGGCTTGTTACAAGGGTTGATGACGCCAAAAAATCTTTTGGATTATGTGCAAAATTTTGTGGTGTTTGAACGAGACAACAAGAACCGAACTATTAAGAAGATCGGGGCGTATCATCAGTTCTATGGTGTGAACGAAGCGGTGGATTGCACTCTGCTTGCCACCGCCAAAAATGGCGACCGCAAAGTAGGCGTGTTTTGGCATACACAAGGCTCGGGCAAGTCGTTATCCATGCTGTTTTATGCAGGCAAAGTGTTAAGCCGTGCCGAGCTGAAAAATCCAACGCTGGTTGTTGTGACTGACCGCAACGATTTGGACGGTCAGCTATACGCAACATTCTGCGAAGGTAAAGACATACTAAAACAAACACCCGTTCAGGCAGATGGGCGAGATGAGCTGCGTCAGGCGTTGGCGACTCGTTCAGCAGGCGGGGTGATTTTTACCACCATTCAAAAATTTGGCTTGTTGGATGGCGAGCTTGCCCACCCTATCTTAAACGAGCGAGAAAACATCATCGTCATCACCGATGAAGCCCACCGCTCCCAATACGGATTTAATCAAAGAATCGACCACAAGGGACAATACAAAGAAGGCTATGCTAAACATTTAAGAAGCGCTTTGCCTAATGCCTCTTTTATCGGCTTTACCGGCACGCCCATTGCCCTAGATGATAAGGACACGCAGGAAGTCTTTGGTAAATATGTGTCAATTTATGATTTTGAAGATGCGGTGGCGGACGGTGCGACCGTGCCGATTATTTATGAACCACGCCAAATCAGCTTGGGCGAAAGTAGCGAATTTACCAGCGCTGTTCAACAGGCTGAAGAATTATTTGATGAGGACAGTACAACGTTTCGCTTGCGTGAAAAATTGCACGGCGTGGACAGTCGCCTACAACAAATGGCTGAAGACATCATCAGCCACTATGAACAGCGCACCACCCTACAAGATGGTAAGGCGATGATCGTGGTGATGAGCCGTGAGATCTGCGTCAAATTGTATAACAAACTCATCTCCCTGCGTCCCGATTGGCATTCTGACGATGTAGAAAAAGGGGTGGTCAAAATCGTGATGACCAGTACTGCCAGCAACCCTGCCGACTGGCAATGCCACAACCAAGACAAAAAGATCCTAGAAAAACGCTTTAAAGACCCAGACGATCCACTCAAAATCGTGATTGTACGTGATATGTGGCTAACAGGATTTGACGCGCCTTGCTGCCATACGATGTATATTGATAAACCAATGAGCGGGCACAATCTCATGCAGGTGATTGCAAGGGTGAACCGTGTATTCCGCAATAAGAGTCGAGAAAATGGCGGTTTAATTGTCGATTTTGTTGGCTTGACCGATGAGCTAGAAAGGGCGATGAAGCAATACACCAACGCCAGCGGCAGAACTCAGCAGGTAAGAGACATTGGGGCCATTGTTAATAAAATGATCGAAGACATCACAGTCATTCGTGGGCAGTTTGCCACGCCTGTGGACGGTAAAACCGTTGATGTGAATGCGATTTTAAAAATCACCGAACCTCCCAAGCTACTTACTGCCATCTTGACTTCAGCCAACCATATTTTGGCATTAGATCGTGTCAACACAAGTCACAGCAATGACAAAACACCGCGAAAAAATGCCTTTTTACAAGCAGTGCGATTTGCCAAAAAAGGTTTCTCTTTGTGCGGTGCATTAAAAGAGGTTGAGCCATACAATCAAGAATTGGCGTTTTATGATGCTGTGCGCGCCACCATAGTCAAAAACAGCACTTCTTCACACACATCCACAGGCGATAATGAACGCCTGCTAAGACTCTCTTTATTGATGAATAAGGCGGTGAGTTCAGACGGCGTGGTAGATTTGTTTGATTTACTCAAAAAAGACCGCCCCAACATCAATCTGATGTCTGATGAGTTCTTAGAGAGTATAAAAAGTAGCCCAACCAAAGATTTATGGCTGTTGGCGATGGAGCGGTTTTTGTCGTCCGAGCTCAAAGCAAAAGGCGGTGTCAATCTTGCCACCAAAAAGGAATTTGAAGAGCGCCTAAAAGAGGCAATGAATCAATACCACAATCACAATTTATCGGTACTTGAAATCATCGAGGAACTTATCGCTCTTGCCAAAGAGTTTGAGGCACGCCAAAAACGTGGTGAAGAATTGGGCTTAAATCCTGCCGAAATGGCGTTTTACGACGCCTTAGTCCGTAACGAAAGTGCGGTGCGCGAAATGGGCGATGAGGTGCTGATGAAACTTGCCAAAGACATCACCGACAAACTGCGTAAATCGGTAACGATTGATTGGCAATATAAAGACTCTGTACGGGCCAAAATGCGGACATTGATTCGTATAGCCTTAAGAAGTTATAAATATCCGCCTGATTTACAGGCAGAAGCGATAGAGTTTGTGATTCAGCAAGCGGAAGCGATTGCAGAGGATTTGGTGGAGAGTGCTTAAAATATCTCGTTCAAATATTTTAAAACTCGTAATCTACTAAGCGGTTTACTGCAGGATGATTCTAGGTATTTTATACTCGCAATTAAGACAACAGCCCCTTCTATCAAGAAGGGGCTGTTTATCAATAAACCATTAATCTACAGCAAATCAGCAGCTAAAAGGGCGCATTTATAAACGCTTCACAGCTTCGACAATAATAACCAGCATCAGTATTGGGTCTGTGATAATAAGGCGGGGTTACTTCGTAGTATTTACCACAGCCTTGGCATTGTATTGCGCTGTCATAGACCCTCACATCAAGCAATAGCCTGCTTAAGCTTTCAGGGCTTGCCTCATGATCACTACACAGCTTAGCAATCGCTTTGGCGCTGTCTTCTTTAGGATTGATCACATGCTCAAAGTATGCTTGGCACAGTGCTTTTTGTTCTTGTGTTACATATGATTGAAATACATAATGAATGGTCATGTTAATTTCCTTTGGTTTAAATCTATTTAAATTAAAGTATGTTAATTTAGGATGGTTTAGCTTTACATCACATCAGTCAAGCTCATGGCTTGGCAGATGAGTGACAAGGTCATCTCTTAACGCCAGATAAAGACTGTCATCATCATAAAGCTGTCTGTCTTTGATTTGATGTAGCTGTTCTTTTACCCATGTTAATACTGCCTCATGGTTGTTTAAGTAGTTAGGCACCTCTAAAAACATACCCATGCCAAATCCTCGTTGAATCTGCAGCTCTTTAATTACTCTTTTTGTAATCTTAGATGAAAGCCTGATCACCTCTTGATGATCCTTCATGTCTTTTAAGACATCGGTCAATAGCATATTGCTTGATAGATGATTTATCATGCCGTCACCTCCTCATCTTCGTGATTATCCCATGTTAAATCGTTGGTATCCGGCTTGGGTAAATTTGCCAAATAAAACGCATCTTTACCATGTTTGCTTTGCATCAACACTGCATGAAAGGCGCTGCCATCTTGCCTTGTGGCATTAGGTACGTAGCGACTGTAGACTTTAAAGAGCATCATGGTGTTAACATGACCCATCTGCTTAGCTATCCACTCTGGCGCCTCTCCTGCTGCCAGCCATAGCGTGGCTGCTGTATGACGCGTCTGATAGGCGCTTCTTGCTTTTAGCCTTAAAAACCTTAAAGTAGGATGCCAGACCCTGCGATTTACGTTGCGATAGCTGAGTGGTTCACCATCACGGGTGCAAAACACAAATTCAGACTTATCAAAGGTCACTTTCTTTTGTGCCAAGAGTGCCTCATACACAAATGGCGCCATGTCAATCTCACGAGAGGATTCGGTGGTCTTAGGAGGGCCCATCACACCATTGACCAGCGCCTGTCTGATTTTGATTTGACGCTTCTCAAAGTCTACATGCTCCCACGTCAATCCATCAATTTCACTGGTTCGCATTCCTGTAAAGAATCGGACGATGTAGTAGTTTTTAAAGTCAGCTCTGACCGCACCAATAAAACGCCACACTTCATCAATACTCAGCGGTGTGATGTCACTTTTTTCAACCTTAAGCTGTCTGATGTCAACAGTAGGATCATTAAAGTTGTAGCGTTTTGACGCTTCTTTTAGTATCATGTACAAAGTTGCCATGATTGAGTTAATTCTGGTAGCTGACAGGGTGTGTTTGGTCGTTTTGTGTGTCACTTTGCCGAGAGAAGCACGAAACGCCAACACATCCGCTCTATCTATTCTTGATATGGCACGCTTATCAAAGACAGGTATTAAATACTTATTGATGATGATTCTAAGCTTTTCTTGATAAGTTGCTCGCCATTCAATACACCTTTCATTAAACCATTGCCAAACAAACTCTCCAAAGAGTGGTACGCCACTTTGTAAGTTTTGTCGTCTTTCACCCAGTTCTTCAAAATAGCCAACTTTGTCGCTTTTTGGGAAATACTGCTGATAACTAAAACTGCCGAGCAATATTTCAGCCTCCATTCTCTCTAGAATCTTTGCAAGCTTCTTTCGATTAGCAGGTGTGTCGGTTAGATTGGTTTTTTCTCGGCAGCGGGTGTTCATGTAACGAAAGTCCACAACAAGAAACCCGTAGCGCTCTCTTATGCTAGCCATAATACCTCCCTATTACTGTAATGCCATACAAAGTGAAGAATGATTGAAATACTCCGCCATGTCTTTTTCGATTCGCTCCCAAATGTACAAGATTTTACGACCGCCAAAAGGACGTATGTAATGCACACCTTCAAGCAATACACTGTCTTTTAATTGGTTACGAATGGTTCTCTCGTCATACTTGATGCGATGGGAAAGCTCTTGAGTTGTGAGGTAGGTTTGTGTCATAATAAATACCTTTTAAGTATGATTTTTTACGTACATGCATATATAAAACATTAGTATGCACTCCAAAGAGATTTAAATTTACCTCTTAGATGGTAATTTTTATCTCTTAGGCGTACTATAACCCATTTTTACCACTATGTAAATACTTTTTATCACAAAAAAGGTAGTTTTTATGATTTT
>NZ_JAAELD010000203.1 GCF_024227015.1 Moraxella sp. | reverse complement strand
GTCTGGTTGCAGATGTTGCGCTGGTTTTAAATCTGGTGCTGCTGATCGCCGTTTTATCCATGTTGCAAGCCACACTGACTCTGCCAGGGGTTGCGGGTATTGTGCTCACGGTCGGGATGGCGGTAGACGCCAATGTATTGATTTTTGAGCGTATTCGTGAAGAGCTTCGCCACGGTCTATCGGTGCATAAAAGTATCGATCAAGGTTATTCACGGGCTTTTTCAACTATTTTAGATGCCAACGTTACCACCCTCATCGCGGCGGTGGTTTTATTTGCTTTTGGCACCGGGCCGAGCAAGGGGTTTGCCGTCACCTTGAGTATTGGTATCATTACCTCGATGTTCTGCGCCATTTTTGTCAGCCGGGGTTTGGTCTACCTCATTTATGGGCGCAAACGAGTGGATGCAATCAAGATTTAGCGATCATTGAATAATTAATCATGCAGATTTTTAACCAACGAACCCATATTAATTTTCTTGCATTACGCAAGATAACGATGATCCTTTCCATCGTCCTGATCATCATCAGCTTATTT
>NZ_JAAELD010000202.1 GCF_024227015.1 Moraxella sp. | reverse complement strand
TCTCTTGGACTCAATGCCAGGATCAAAGCACCTTTGAGCCATAATTAATGTGTTCGGACGGACAGGGTCGGCATTCTTCATTGAGCCGTCAATTGACTCCTATCAATTAAAGGAGCACCGCGGCAGTTTCAACTAAGCCATCCTGTCCGCCGAAACCTCGAAAACCTTTAACTACAAAGATTAAGTCCAGTCTGAGTCGGTTTTATAGGGTCAGTTTTATCCCATAGAATTGCTGAACTATTTTTCGCCATTGACCCAAAGGATGATCCGCTTTAAAGGCGGTCTCCAGGGCCTCTAATTTCTGCCATTTATCACGCAGGTACGGCCAGATCATCAAATAGTAATCGCCGCGTTCATCTATTTGCACTTGTGCCTTGCGCAACCGGCTGGGCAGATAAATTTGCGATGTCTGCATCAAGCACATCGACATACGCAGATAACGACGGGCCATGCCAAAATCAGCATGTTGTTCGGCGGCGTCGCGACGTTTGTAATCGGACATCAAATCTTCTGGGCCGTGTAAGCCCAAATGTGAGGCGGATTGAACGACATAATCTTTAAGGATGCGATTACAGCGTTTTGCCACCTTACCGGTTTTGGTTTCGCCCTGGGGACCACCGCTTTGTTTGACCCGAGGGATTATACCGCAATATGAAACCAAATTGTTTAGCGGCTTTTGTTCAAAAGGATTGCCAATCTCTGCGCTGACTCCGG
>NZ_JAAELD010000201.1 GCF_024227015.1 Moraxella sp. | reverse complement strand
CGTGCACGGCGGCGATTGACTTGGGTGGACATTGGCATTGCTGGAGGGATAGAGGAAGTACGGGAGTGGAGAAATTACGCGGTATGATAAAGGACGAACAGTGGACACTAAAGCGCCTCAGTCATTGGCGATCATAATATTATTATGACTGCAATGCTGCTCGACGTGCTCATTGTCATCTTCATGGCACGAGCGCCAAGAGCGTATGGCTTAATAGGACAAAAATGTCTACGTAGGAATTATTTACTTTTTTTGCGCGGTCACAAAGGAGTTTTCTGGTGACGGAGCTGCCAATTCCGTGAGTATGGAGTTTTTCATCACCAAGCAACTTTTTTAGTGACAATGAGAACCCAATCACAAGCCAAGCACCCCTACGGACGACGCATCCAATAATCTAGTCAATATACAATCTCCTGTTGCCGTATTTGAAATTGCGTCTCTAAACTCACTTATCAACATAGCATAAAAATACGGCACTAGGAGAGTCAAACTATCATTGTCAAAATTTTTGACTCCGCTCCCGTGACGACAAGTCTTGGTGAGACTTCGCAGAGACTCGACATGCTTATTATGCTCATTTGCTCTTAGCTGAGTTCATCAACCGGTCTCAGATGATGCCAACACAAGTGCTTGGTGCTTCTCTGTGCGGCGCAACTGTCGATTCAGTCTCAATCGGGTGTTCGGTCTATCACCGCGATATATGCAGCACTATTTTTTGGCTGCTGATTTTGTGAATGCAAGGAAGAATGATGTCGCATCAATAATGCCAATATGCAATAGAAATGGCCAAACACTAATGCTATGGTTTGGGCGATGATCCCAATGGCTGTCCTGAAATGACAAACAGCGGTGTCTATTTGAACAAACTAAATCCTTCCTCTGATGCAGATGAAAACAAAACGCCTAAGCTGGATCTTTTCGTATCGGGCACTACCAAGAAGAAGGTGAAACAATCAAAGCCTCAGCAACAATTAATTCTGGTGCAGATCCGCTGCCACTTTCTCATCATCATCATCTGTGGACACATCAAAGATGATTAAGCCTTTATCTACGCGACGTAATTGCTCCCTTCTTGGAGAAGAAGAATCAGCACAAACTGGAACCTGTTGAGATGTTTTGCCGCTGTCCATAAGCAAGACCCTACCGAAGAAGATTGCAATCATTGCGCTCATATATGTATTCATTTTAGCTATGTGGCAACATTCGCTGATTGAAATTCAATGTCACTCCAAAGACCCATGAAATGGAATTGCATGCTGTTGCGCAAATGCGTAAGTTTGCAGCCAGGAGGCTGCCAGGAGGCATTGCAAAGTTGATTGAACATTGGGTTGAGCACTACCATCAAATTGGCCATGATTATGGTATGACGTGAATAAACCAACCAAGTGAGCGAAGAAAGGCGACAATTCGTTCAAACCTGACTTGTCAAGCGTCGTGAGCAAATCATAAATACCATCAAGCG
>NZ_JAAELD010000200.1 GCF_024227015.1 Moraxella sp. | reverse complement strand
TTGGGGGAATTGTTATTTTTAATCAAACTGCTTTTTACCATTTCTGACAAATGGCAATTTAAGCACACGCACTTCTACTTCTTTACCACGCATAATCACCTTTGCGTGCTCGCCTGTAAAGTCAGCAGGTACACGGGCAATGGCAATGGATTGATTTAGACTTGGGGAGAATACGCCACTGGTGGTAATGCCGTTGCCACTATCGGTAACGACTTCCATGCCCGCACGCAGTACACCGCCTTTGGCAAGTAATAGACCGACTTGACGGACTTTGACACCGTCATTTTTTAGGGCGACAAGGGCGGATTTACCGACAAAATCACGGTTTTCATCTTTTAAATCCACCGTCCACGCCATGCCCGCTTCAAGGGGGCTGACATCATCGTCCATGTCGTTGCCGTATAGGTTCATGCCTGCTTCCATTCTTAGGGTGTCTCTTGCCCCAAGTCCGCATGGTTGTACGCCTGCCTTGATAAGCTCATCAAAAAACCCAACCGCTTGCCCTGCTGGCATGACCACTTCCACGCCGTCTTCGCCTGTGTAGCCTGTGCGAGCGACAAACCAATCACCGCCCAAGTCCACACCGACAAAGGGTTTTAGGGCGTTTACTTTCTCCGCCCATTCAGGCTTGACGGTAAGGAGCTTGGCAATCGCATTTCGCCCTTGTACGGCAAGCATGGCGACATCATAACGGGGGGCGAGCGTTACGCCAAAGTCATTACCAATTTTGGCAAAGTGAGCAGAGTCTTTTTCACGGGTTGCCCCGTTTGAGACGATGCGATAAGCGGTCTCGTCTTCGTTCATGCGATAGACGATTAGGTCGTCGATGACGCCGCCGTTGTCGTTTAGCATACCAGAATATAAAGCCTTGCCGACAAAGGGTAATTTGGCGGCATCGTTGGCGAGCAGTTTTTGTAAAAAGGCTTTGGCGTTATCGCCCGTTACGTCTGTAACCAGCATGTGCGAGACATCAAACATACCTGCGTCTGTCCGCACGGCGTTGTGTTCGTCAATTTGTGAGCCATAATTGACAGGCAGTTCCCAACCGCCAAAATCCACAAGTTTGCCACCTGCGGCGATGTGAGCATCAAATAGGGGGGTGCGTTGAGTCATGAGTGTGTTTCCTTATTTATAAAATTAACCGATGTAAATTAACTTTTGGGATTAAGATGCTAATCACAAAAGTTAATTTACCCAGTAACTTCAAAATGCCTGTAAAATCCATTCTATTCATGCGATAAAATGGATTTCAACACACCCCATCTGTCCTGATACCTGAGATTTTCGTAATTAAAATTACTTCTTCCCTTCGGTGTTGCCACTTAAAAAAATGGCAAGCTCTCCAGAGTGGTTAGCTTGTCTTTAGATAGATAAACTAAGTTTTTCAGTCCTTTTACCTGAGCGATTATAGGGGTTTTAAGATTGCTTTTGCAATTTTCAACATTACGCCTTCGGTGATTATGCGCTGATGCTTGCGATAAGCTGCGATAATTCTCTCCTGAAAAACACCCTTATTATGAAAAATAATGCTACAATTTACAAGTAAATTTTTGGCTTTTTTGTAAAATAATGCCGTAAAAGCCAAAATCGATGAATTTTTTTAATTATATCAAGACGTGAGTGACGTTATGCATTGTGATGTTTATAAATTTGCAAAAAATGAAGACTGGTACGTTTATATTGCTCGCCCAGATTATCCTAATGACACCGATGAGATCAAGGATTGGTTGGGTGTGCTGCCTGCCGATATTCGTAAGAAATTGGGCTTGGGTACCTTTGTCATGCATTTGGATCTTGGCACTCGTGATAAGTTAGCCCGAGCTGACATTAATGAAGTCAAAGCAAAGCTTGCTGAGCAGGGCTATTATGTCCAAGCACCGCCTGCCGATATTTTGGCAGCGCAAGCCATGGCAAAAGCCAAAGCACTTCAAGATAAAAAATACGATTAATATCAATTGGTTGCAATAATTTTCGTGGCAGGATTATGGGCAGGTAAGGCATCTGTTTTGTGGTGATTTTGTTAGCTATTGCTGTTAGAAGATAATTTTTTGGCAAAATTGTGGTAAAATACCGGTAATTTTTTAAGAAGTTATTTGTATGGAATGGATTAAAAACCTGCCTTTAGACTCAATCAGCGAGAACTTGGCGACATTTTTGATTTGGTGGGCGAAGCTCGTTGATGGTGTGCCTGATGCGCAGCTACCTTTGTTAGTTTATGTCATTGCATCCTTGATTGTATTGTTGCTTTGGGTGTTGGTTGCGCGTATTTTGCCGCGTGGCATTCGCGGCATTAGCCTAGCATTCGTGGCGGCGGTGTTGTTGGCGCCTGGTAGTGCAGAAGGTGAGTCGGGTGCGCTTGCTCCTGCGATTGTGGGTGTATTCCATGCATTATTAATGAAAGATTTTGGAGGTATGGTGTCAGCCAGCTTGCCGATTCTTGCAACCTTTGCAGCATTTTTGGTGATTGGTGCGATTTGGCAGATGCTGCGCAGTGTCATCGAAAGTGACGCCGCCAAAAAAGAAGAAATGGCACGCATCGAAGCTCAAAAAAAGCTCGTGGCTGACTCTGAGCAGATGAATTAATTTATGAATGCATGAAAAAGCCGCAATGTCGGCTTTTTTATTTGTGATGCATCTATAAATATTCAGCTGTAGAGCATATTTAGCTTGAAAATTTTAAATTTTTATGTATAATATGCGCCTTGTGACTTTTATTTAAACTCACATCTCCTTGCTATCATCATAAGATGGTGGCTGTTTTAATCCGTAGGGAGTCCTTATGAGACATTATGAAGTGGTGCTACTGGTTCATCCAGATCAAAGCAACCAAGTTGCCGACATGGTAACTAAATACCGCACACTAGTAGAAGAAAATGGTGGTTCTAACCATCGTCTAGAAGACTGGGGCCGCCGCCAATTGGCTTACCCAATCAACAAAATCCACAAAGCACACTACGTGCTACTGAACATCGAATGTGATGAAGCAACTCTAGCACAGCTAGAAGAGCTATTCAAATACAACGATGCGATCATCCGTAGCCTAGTTATCCGCCGTGACAGCGCCATCACTGAACAATCGCCACTAGCGAAAGAAGCAGAAGACAAGCGCACTCGCAAAGCCAACCGTCGTAACGACGTTCGCACTACTGAAAGTGAGAACGACGCTGCTGACAGCGAATAATTTAAGGAGATAACTCATGGCACGTTTCTATCGTCGTCGTAAATTCTGCCGTTTCACTGCTGAAGGCATCACTCACATCGATTTCAAAGATGTAGAACTTCTAAAGCAATACATCAGCGAAAATGGCAAAATCGTTCCTAGTCGTATCACTGGTACTTCTAACAAATACCAACGTCAGCTAGCTGTTGCTATCAAACAAGCTCGTTACTTGGCACTACTGCCATACACCGACAACCACAAGTAATTAACGGAGAAAAATCATGCAAGTTATTCTATTACAGCGTGTCGTTAATCTTGGTAAACTTGGCGAGACTGTTGAAGTAAAAGCGGGTTACGGTCGTAACTACCTAATCCCACAAGGCAAAGCACTACCTGCAAACGAAGCGAACATCGCTAAATTCGAAGCGCGTCGTGCAGAGCTAGAAGCTCAAGAAGCTAAAGAGCTACAAGAAGCTCAAAAACGTGCTGACGCTCTAGCAGACGTTAACGTTATCATGCGCGCTAAGTCTGGCGACGAAGGTAAGCTATTCGGCTCTATCGGTACTCGCGACATCGCAGACGCATTGACTAAGTCTGGTCTGGAAGTTGACCGCGTTGAAGTCAAACTACCTGAAGGTCCATTCCGTCAAGTGGGTGAGTACAAAGTTACCATCCAACTTCATCACGACATCTCTGCAGAGATCTTGGTTACCATCCTATCTGAAGACGCACCAGCTGCTGAAGAAGATGACGAATAATCATTGATTGCTAAAAACCCCGAGATTCTCGGGGTTTTTTATTGGTCGCTAAACTAACTTTAGGTATCATGTTTGGGTTGTGATGGATTAGAACTGTCGAATATTTAAAAGCATTTAAACCTTAAGGTAGAGCCTAAATGCCACAATACAACCTTGGCTTTTATTCTATCGTAAGCGAATCTTGCAAAGGTTCTACCGCTTTCTCTGAGAATTCCAAATCTTCTAAACTATTTAGGCTTTCTGATTCATCTACAACCTCTAATCTTTCCGATTCTTTTGGAATTTCTAATTCTTCTAGATCACTCGAATTCTGCTCGGCAGGTACTAAGCTGTCTTTTGGTGTTGCAGGTTTATTAGCATTAGGTCTGGGTGTATTAATCTCTTCGTGTAAAATCTTGCGCAGTTGCAGGATGGTTTTTGGGTTCTCGTGAATATTGTGCCTGCCTGTGATGATGGTCTCGCTATTTGAATTCTCAAGATGTGAGCTGGTATAAGGCACGATACCATCTGACAGATCGCCTGTGCGTACAGCAGAGCCATCGTTCGATGCCAGACCTTGATGATCACCAACGATGGTGTGATAACGAACGCCATCTTTGATATTGATATCGGCGGTTAATTCAACAAAGGCAGAGCGATCAGAGAGCTGATCAGCACCGTTTTGTAGATATAGTAATCCTAGTAGGTTATTTTCGATATTATCTTCTACGCCGATGTTTGTGATGGTTTCGGTGACGCTTTTGGTTAGATTTAGCGGCAAGCGAATCACGCGGCGTGCTGCACGGGTAAACCATCTGTCGGCATAATCCGTTCCGCGAAATGGCGCTGAGATAAATACAGCAGTGCCGATCTGCGGCAGCGATCTTAGTGTGAATCTCTCGCTTAACTCATCATTATAGGTCTTTGTGAGGAGTCTGGAGGCAGCAAGATTTTGCTCGTGGCTCATCGCTGATTCATCGGTTGCGGTTGCAGCTTTAACGGTATCTTCGATGATTTCGCTACCAGATGGCTCTCCATCTTCTAAAGTGCTGAGTTTTGGCAAGAGCTCATCATCGGATAGCAGCATTCTTGAGATAACACCGCCCATGCTGTGCCCAATCAATATCGCGTTCTGGCTGGCGGGGTTGGCACCCGTTGGATCGGTGCCGTTAAAGCTTTGATTGATCAGCTTATGAATTTGATAGCGGTTTTCGAGGATGGGTAAGTTCGTCGCATAAAAAACCTGCCATACTTGATAATTATCACGCAGAATGGGATCTGCAAGCAGATTGTTGGTTAAGTTCACCCAAGTAGTAGGACTGGAGGCGAGCCCGTGAATCATGATGATGACTTTTTGATTTGGGTTGTATGGTGATAGCATGAACAGCTCAGGCATCGTCGCGCTGTCTTTTTTGGCGATCATGTTCAATAAGCTGGCACGTTGTAGGTTATTCTCTGACAGCCACGTGGCATAGGTGGAGGAGAAACTGGCAGAAAGTGGATAGCTTTTACCTAGGATGTTCACTTCCTTGGCGGTATAAGGATCAAAAAAATACGCATCAAATTCATCAGTGAGCAAGACTTCCTTTAGCGTATTGCCCTTTGGGGTGATGATGGCGGTCAGTAGCAGATGACCCATCGGATGAATGCGTGATTTGATGTCGTCATTATTTGCGTCCGCATTGGCGGTTAGGGTACTTATTGTCGGCGCGCTGTATCGATCTTGTAGTGAGCCGACAAAACCAACGCCAAGACCTGAGCGCGTACTATTTACTTGTAGATCCGCCAAGCGATAATCATAAATCGAGATAAGATCGGACAGGGCGCCGACTTTGGAGTTCTGTAGGTCGTGCAGCTCTTGGTGCTCTTTGGCGATGTTTAGGTTGAGAGTTTGGGTGCCACCGTCTCTGCTTTGGGTGGTGAGTGAGGAGATGTTAATTTGATTGAATGCTGAATTGAGCTGATTTTTAGTTTGTTGATCGGCGTCGCCAAAAGCACCATCTTGTTGTTTATAAACTTCTTGGATGAGCGCGTTTACTGAGACGTGATAAAGGTCTTGAGCGCGTATGTCACTGTCCGTGATGATGGGTTTTTGACTATTCTGGTTGGTCAGGCTATCAAAGAATAAATAGCCATAGCTAAAAGCGATGGTCTTGTACAATGCATCACGATAACCTTCAAGGCAATCTTTGCGCGATTTGATTTGAGCCTGCCTGGTCTCTTCGTCGATGGGTGCATTGGCATAATAATCATCGATGGGCGGTCGATTTAAGGTAGGCTTGCATTCCATTTTTTCGGCCAAATGCAATGCCTGTGTGTAGTGTAATTCTGCCAACAGCACCAAGCCTTCACGATCAAATTGATCACCAAAGAAAGCTGAGCCTAAGTCATTCAAACAAGCATCAAAGTCCGCCATGCAGCTGTCTTGAGTCAGACCAGAAGCCAATAAAATAGAATTGGATAAATTACTCACCCTAGGCGTGGTGGTGATGTTATTACGCGTGGTCTCAATGACGCGCGCCTGTATCTGCTTTGGCGGCGTAAGGCTCGCGCATCCCGCCAAAAGAAGGGTGCTTAGGGTAAGGGCTGAAGCTGATTTGGTGAATTGCTTTTTCATAAATTTAATAAAAAACCGATTGGTCGGTTTGTGTTTTTGTAAAATAAAATTCGTCTTCGGTATGATACCCAAAGACGGATTGGTGTGTAAAGTATTATTTGCTGCTACACGTTTATTCTTGGCTGACTGACTTGATGTTCAGCGGTGTTTTGTTGTTAGAGCGCCAAATATAATAGCCACCTTCCTCGATGATGCGTAATTGCTCAGCGATTTGCGCGTTGTCGGGGTGCTGCGTTTGTAGTTGTCTTAGGCGGTTTAGTGCGCCTTCTTTGTTATCGGTCAGCAGATCTGATTGGGCAAGGCTTTGCTCAGCTTCGGTATAGCCTAATGCTGCTGCCTTTTCTAGGTATTTTTTGCCTTCATTAAAGCCACCCGCTTCACTGATCATCATACCAAGTAGGAAGTTGGCTTCAGGGTGCTCTGGGTTTAGGCGCAGGGCTTTTTGCATGTGGTTTGATGCGCGAACCGAGTATTCTGTACCGACGTTTAGGTTGCGGGCGATGCCGTTAAGCTTGGCTGCACGCAATACTACATCAAAAGAAGCGTCAGGCGCGCTGGCATAAGGCTCGATCCAATCAGCCAAGTGCTTCACATTCTGAGTGGCTAGATATTCAGCGGTTGGGTTTGGGAAGCTTGGCGGATAATGGCGCGCATTCGGCGATACCACGGTGATGAATTCATCCATGAGTGTGGTGTCTAGCAGAATCGTGCCTGCTTTATTGGCAGGGGTGTGCACGGTTGGCACATTCTCAACATCGCTTACCGATACAGCAGGTGTCGGCAGACCTTTGACAGGTGATGTCAACAGGTCAGCGGCGTTATTATTGATGATCGTGGTTGTGATCTCGCTGCGCATCTTTGGGCTTTGAGGGGTGCTGGTACCAGCGGTCAATTGCTCAACGGTTGGCGCATCTTCTGATGTAGCTTGCGCTTCGGTTTTGGCTGGTGTTGCTTTTTTTGCCGGCTTTTTGGCGGTTTTGGTGGTTTTTGCTTTGGTGTTTTTGGCTTGGGCATGAGCCTGTACACTGCCAAAACCTAACAAAGTCAGACTTAGAGCCAGAACGGTAAGTTTTTTCATGTTGATGTCCTTAATAAACGCTAAATAAGAAATTTTGCCAATCATAACAGATTTATCTTAATAAGTTCATAAATTTTTCACAGTTTTTGGTGGCAAAATGTTGCTTGGTTGTAACTTTAAATATGATCTGCCATGTTGGTCGATGGTTATAATGGTAAATTGTTATTGCTTGGGGTCATGGTGTTTTGGTATTTTTTAAGTTTCTTGTATAAGAAAATTCCAAAGATGGCATTTAGAACGCCTGTGATCAAGAACAGCTGCGGTAGGCTTAGTTTTAACATTGTCAAAATGATGATCGAAAATACCGCTGAACCCACCATGAAGATGGCGTTAAAAATGTTATTCGCGCCAACGACACGCGAACGATGGCTGACCGGTGCATAAGCTTGCATGAATGCATACATGGGGACGATATACACGCCACCAGCAAAGCCCAAAAAGAACAAATCAGCAAACACGCGCCAAGTGCCATCCATGTCCATTAGCGCACTGATGCCGTAAGGGGTGCTTGGTGCTTGAATGGTGATGCTTGATAATGACAGATATAGATCGATGGCAAATACGCTAAGACCTAGAATACCGATGGGTAGCAGCTTTAGGCTGACTTGGTTTTTGGTTAGGGTTTTGCATAGCAGTGAACCGAATGCTGTGCCCACCGAGAACAGCGTGAGCAATAAGATAACCACTGACTCACCGCCATGAAGGATGACTTTGCTAAATTCAGGCGTCTGGGTTAAGAAGGTCGCACCATAAAACCAAAACCAACTATTACCAATAATCACAAAGAACAGCAAGGGCAAGCTGTATAAATATTTAATAATATCAAAGCTGGTACTAAAGATATTCCAATTAATCGCTAAGTCTTTGGCTTGCGGGGTAGTCTTGGGTAGGTGTCGTGAGGCGATGTAACCAAGGATTGCCACAAAGAGTGTCGATACGATGAGCCATAAGGTTGAATGATCAAGCTGCGTTAGCACGCCGGCCGCCATCATACCGGTTAAGATGGCAAGGCTGGTACCGGTTTGGAATAAGCCATTGGCGCCGACCAGCTCATCTTTGTGCATGGCTTCTGGCAGATAGCCGTATTTGATGGGCCCAAAAAAAGTCGATTGTGTTCCCATCAGGAATAACGCCACGAATAACAACCAATAAAGCTCAAACCAAAACCCAATCGCCGCCAACGTCATGATGCAGATTTCTAG
>NZ_JAAELD010000199.1 GCF_024227015.1 Moraxella sp. | reverse complement strand
GGGGAAGATAGAGCAATCCGAATCACCGATATCTGCTCTGATTCGAGAAGTGGATGAAGAGTTGGGTTTGGATATTAATGATAATATCATCACTAAGATGGGTCGCATTTGGCATGACTATGGTGACAAGGCGGTATACCTGCACGTATATCAAGTGTTATTAACAGATGGTCAATATGTGGACTTTCGTGATCGGAAGATTGGCTGTGATGGGCAAGAGATTGGATTTTTTAAAAAAGATGTCGTAGTTGGACAAAAAGAGAATTTCCCTGCGGCGAATGCTGCTATTTTAGCTTGGCTGACGTTGCCAAATATCATCATTATCAGCCATGAGTTAGGTTATTTTAATAATAAAACCGACTGGTTGGATTGTTATAAAAATCTGCCCAAAAATAGCACGCTTCTTGTGCGTACTAAAAATATCGTTAACGAAGATCTGTTAAGGTCGTTGATGGCGTTGCGTACGGATTTAAGGTTGGTTATCTCATTGGAGGATTGGCTAAAGATTAAGGATAATCAAGGTATTGATCTTGATCAAATAGTAGCCATTCGATTGACGCATCATGAGCTGATGAATATTGATTTATCTGAATTGAATTTAGCGCATCTGCCCATCATTGCCAGCTGCCATGATTTGGATAGCCTGACCAAGGTCAATGAATTAGCAAAATCACACCCTGTTATGGCGGTGCTGTTATCACCAGTTAAGCCAACTGCGACGCACCCTGATGCGTCTGCATTAGGCTGGAAAGTGTTTGAGAAGCTGGCTGAAGTGTCGGACGTGCCTGTGATTGGACTTGGTGGATTAAGCCCTGATGACCTGCCAGATGCGCATGATCACGGCGCGGTTGCGGTTGCGGGGATCAGAGAATTTTTATAAAAAATAGCCATATTTCAAGATAAAATAAACCTTGTCAAAACACCCAAATTCATTTAAAATTCAGGTGTTTTGTTATAACTAATATTCCATTCATTTATAAAAGGATATTGCCATGAGCATCTATCAAGACCATCTAACCAAGCGCCAAACCCAAGAAACCCAAGCGACTGAGCTACTTGTCGCCCTTGCTAAACTTGCTAGTCAAAACGCAAATGTTCTGTTTTTTGGTGAGCGTGTGGCTCTGTCGGTATCGGACATCTTGGCAAAACACGCCAAAGCAGGTCTTGACGTGGCGGATACTCTTGCCCTAGCCAAAGACATCACAGCGATTAACACCACTGTTGATTTGGGACAAGCGGTTAAAGCAGGCAAAAAAGCCAGCGATTTTGCAAACGGTGCAGAGGTATCTGCCACGGACGTGGTGCTATACGGCTTTGGGCGTATTGGACGCATCTTGGCACGTCTACTTATGAGTCGTCCTGCCTCTGATAAGGGCTTGCAGTTAAAGGCGATTGTGGTACGTCCTGCTGGTGATGGCGACCTTGATAAGCGTGGCTCACTACTAGAACGTGATAGTGTGCATGGCTGGTTTGATGGCTCGGTGGAGATTGACAACGCCAATAGCGGTATCATCGTAAACGGTCGTTTTATCAAATTCATCTACGCATCTGACCCTAGCGAGATTGACTACACCGCACACGGCATTGACAACGCCATAGTGATTGATAATACTGGCAAATGGAAAGATGAAGCAGGGCTTGGTAAGCACCTAGCAAGTAAAGGTGTAAAAAAAGTGCTACTCACCGCCCCTGCCAAAGGCGATATCAAAAACGTGGTCTATGGCGTAAACCATGACACCATCGGGGGCGACACCATCGTATCGGCAGCGTCTTGCACCACCAACGCCATCACGCCAACGCTCAAAGTACTACACGACACTTATGGCATCGTAAACGGACACATGGAAACCGTTCACGCCTTTACCAATGACCAAAACTTGGTAGACAACCATCACAAATCTGACCGACGTGGTCGTGCCGCTCCGCTTAACATGGTCATGACTTCTACAGGTGCGGCGTCTGCGGTATCAAAAGCCATTCCTGAATTAAAAGGTAAACTCACAGGTAATGCCATTCGTGTACCAACACCAAACGTTTCACTGGCGATTTTAAACCTAAACCTTGAAAAAGCGGTCGGTTCTGCTGATGAGCTAAATGCCTTTATCAAAGAAAAATCACAAAGTGAGCAGTGGCAAGAACAAATCGACTATTCAGACAGTCCAGAGGCGGTATCTACTGATTTTGTGGGTTCTGAAAAAGTGGCGATTTTTGATGCTAAGGCAACCATCGCCACCGACAACCGTGCCACCTTGTATGTATGGTATGACAACGAGATGGGATACAGCACTCAGGTTATCCGTGTAGCGGAAGTGATGGCAAATAATGGCTAATTGCCAATCTGCCATCAAAAAACACGCTCAACATTTGGGCGTGTTTTTTTTATTTCGGCAAATTGGTCAAATATGGTGATTGTTGTCTTTGGTTGCATGATTGTAGTTGAGGCCATTCGATAACTTTAATTATGCACATAAACCGACTAAATTCCAATCAGTAAGAGAAATGTGATAGAATACAGGATAATTTTATTTGAAAAAGAGTTTAGTAATGCGTTTTATTGATGAAGCTGTAATCAGCGTAAAAGCAGGCGATGGCGGTAATGGTATCGTGAGCTTTCGCCGTGAAAAATTCGTCCCAAAAGGCGGACCAGACGGCGGAGACGGTGGCAAGGGTGGTGATGTTTATGTGATTGCCGATGACAACACCAACACGCTCGTGGACTTTCGCTATACCCGTAAATTTGAAGCCAAACGAGGCGAAAACGGTCGCTCAAAAAACTGCTCAGGCAAAGGGGCGGACGATGTGTATCTAAAAGTGCCTGTGGGGACGACGATTATTGATACCGACCTTGATGTGGTGATTGGCGATTTGACCGAAGTGGGGCAAGTTGTGTTGGTTGCCAAAGGCGGAGACGGTGGGTTTGGTAATACTCGCTTTAAGACTTCTACCAACCAAGCTCCCCGTAAAGCAATCCCTGGTTTTGCTGGCGAAGCCAAAAATTTAAAATTAGAACTAAAAGTCGTGGCGGACGTGGGGCTGATTGGCTTGCCGAATGCAGGTAAATCCACCTTTATCCGTCAAGTGTCGTCCGCTCGCCCAAAGGTGGCGGATTATCCCTTTACCACGCTTGTGCCAAACCTAGGTGTGGTGGACGTGGGAACGCACCAGTCGTTTGTCATGGCGGACATTCCGGGTTTGATTGAAGGGGCGTCAGACGGTGCAGGGCTTGGCATTCGCTTTTTAAAGCACGTTGCCCGTACTCGCAGATTACTTCATATCGTGGACGTAAAGCCCATTGATGAATCAAATCCTGTGGACAATGCACGGATTATCCTAAATGAGCTTGAAAAATTCTCAGCCGAATTATCCAAATTGCCCCAAATTTTGGTGTTAAATAAAATTGACCAATTAGAAGATGATGAGATTGATGATGTGTGTAACAATATCGTCAAAGAGCTAGACTGGCAAGGCGAGGTGTTTCGCACGTCTACCATTAGCGGACAAGGCGTGGATGAGATTAAATATCATCTGATGAACGAAATTGAAGAAGAGCAAGAGCGTGAAGCAGACGATGAAGAGTTTGCCAAAGCCCAAGCCGAGCGGTTTGCCCGTCTAGAAGAAGAAGTTCGCCACAACACCGAGATTCAAAAAGAAGCCTACCGTGCCCGCCGTAAAGCCGAGCGTGAAGGGCTATCGGACGATGACGATGATGATTGGAATGATGACGACTACGATGTGGCGGTGGAATACGCTCCGTACTGATGATGGGCTGATATAAGGAAAAAGCATGGATAATTTGCCAAAGCGTATCGTGGTAAAAATCGGCTCATCGCTTTTGACCAATAACGGTCGAGGGCTTGACCGCACCGCCATTTATGAATGGGCAAGACAAATCGCCACGTTGCACGCTCGTGGGATTGAAGTGGTGTTGGTGTCGAGTGGGGCGGTTGCTGAAGGGGTGGTTCGCATGAATTTACCCGAACGCCCCAAAAAGCTCCCTGCCTTACAAGCCTGTGCGTCCATTGGGCAAATGGGGCTGATTGAGACATGGTGGCAAGCGTTAATCCAAAAAGGCGTGCAGTCATCACAAATTCTACTGACCCATGACGACCTAGCTCATCGCTCACGCTATCTGAACATCAGCCAGACCATTAATCAACTGGTGGATTGGCGTGTCGTACCTGTGATTAATGAAAATGATACGGTCAGCTATGGCGAGATAAAATTTGGCGATAATGACACGCTTGGAGCGATGAGCGCGACCATGGTGGGCGCTGATTTGTACATCATCCTAACCGATCAAGACGGCGTATTTAACGATAACCCGCGCACCAACCCCAACGCCAAGCTCATCACCAGCGAGCGAGCCATGGCAGATTATCTGTTCGATGTGGCGGGCGATGGCGGTAAATGGGGATCGGGTGGCATGCTCACCAAAATCCGTGCAGGGCGCTTGGCGGCAATGGCGAACTGCCCGACCATCATCGCTAATGGTAAAGTTGAGAACATCATAACTCGTCTGGCGGATGGCGAGGCGATAGGCACACGATTGACAACCGGTCATGCTGACCGCCTTATCGCCAAAAAGCAATGGCTTGCCACGCACATTCGTACGGCAGGCACACTCGTTATTGACGATGGCGCGGTTAAGGCGCTTACTGAGCAGCATAAATCACTACTGCCTGTAGGCGTGCTAGAGGTTCAAGGTGACTTTGACATGGGCGATGTGGTTGAGATTGTGAACGCTCAAAAAGTGCGATTGGCTGTAGGGCAAGTCGGTTTTGATAGCCATCAGGCCAAACAAATCACCCAAAAGCACACTGATGAAGTGCTACAAATTCTAAAATTAAACGACAATGACAAAATCATCATGGTGCACCGTGATGACATGGCAGTTCTGTAATTTTGTTAATAACTTATAAACATTGGAAAAAATCATGACTCAAAATTTCCCAACATTAAAGAATGATCGTCTACTGCGCGCCTTGCGTTTCGAGCCGGTGGATATCACGCCTGTGTGGATGATGCGACAGGCAGGGCGTTATTTACCAGAATATAAAGCAACTCGTGCCGAGGCTGGTGATTTTTTGAGCCTGTGTAAAGATACGGCTCGTGCTACTGAAGTTACCCTGCAGCCGCTACGCCGATTTGAGCTTGATGCGGCGATTTTGTTCAGTGACATTCTGACGGTGCCTGACGCCTTGGATTTGGGATTGTATTTTGAGACAGGCGAGGGTCCAAAATTTAAAAGAACCGTCCGCACAGAATCAGAGATTGCTAATTTGCCTAAGCTTAACATGAGCGACCTGTCTTATGTGACAGATGCGGTAACGAGCATTCGTCATGCATTGGGTGGTCAGGTGCCGCTGTTTGGGTTTAGTGGTAGTCCGTGGACGCTGGCGACTTATATGATTGAAGGTGGTTCAAGCCGTGAGTATCGCCACGCCAAAGAGATGATGTACGCGCGTCCTGAGCTGCTGCATGCGCTGCTTGCCAAAATTACTGAAGCGGTGACAGAGTATCTGGATGCTCAGATTGTCGCAGGCGCGAATCTTGTGCAGATTTTTGACAGTTGGGGCGGGGCGTTGGGCCATCGCCAATTTGCTGAATTTAGCCATGCTTATAACCGTCAAATCATCGCGAGCCTTAAAGCCAAGTACCCTGACGTGCCTGTGGTGATGTTCACCAAAGGTGGCGGCTTATGGGTGGATACCCAAGCTGACAGTCAGGCAGATGCGCTGGGCTTTGACTGGACAATGCCACTAGATAAAGCGCGAGCGGCATTAGGCAGAGATAAAGCAATTCAGGGCAATCTAGATCCTGCCACTCTGTACGGTACGCCTGATAACATCCGCCAAGCTGTTAAACACATGCTAAGCGATGTCTACGGCAGCGGCATTCACACCGGTTATGTGGCGAACTTTGGGCATGGCATCACGCAGTGGGCGAACCCTGATCATGCCAAGATTTTCGTTGATGCGGTGCATGAATTTAAATTGGTGTAAACCATCGATAAGCTAAAAGTTTACAGATGTACTATTTTTTAGCTATTTTTAAAAAATCGTGCTATAATTTGGCAAATTCATCCATTTGTTAAGGATTTTTTATGTTATTAAAAGGCCAGCGTTTTGTGGTAACAGGCATCGCCAGTAAGCTTTCTATCGCTTGGGCGATTGCTGAGAGTTTGCATCGTGAAGGTGCTGAGCTGATCTTGACTTACCCAAATGATAAAATTAAAAAACGCGTAGACATGGCGGCAGAAGCCTTCGGTGCAACTGCAGTAATCGAGTGTGACGTGGGTTCTGATGCATCTATCGAAGCATGCTTTAATGAGATTAATCAGCTTTGGGGTCAAGGCGAAGATAAGGGCGTGAACGGCATCGTGCATGCGATTGGTTTTGCTCCTGCTGATCAACTGGATGGTGATTTTACCAGTGCTACCACGCGTGAAGGTTCTAGCATCGCGCATGACATCTCAAGCTACAGCTTTGTGGCGCTGGCCAAAGCGGGTCGCGAGCTACTGGCTGCACGCCAAGGTTCGCTACTAACCCTAACTTATGAAGGTAGTATCTCTGTACTACCAAACTATAACGTCATGGGTATGGCGAAGGCAAGTCTAGAGGCGTCTGTGCGCTATCTGGCAAGCTCATTGGGTGGTGAGGGCATCCGTGTGAACGCCATCAGTGCAGGTCCGATTCGCACATTGGCAGCCAGCGGCATCAAATCATTCCGTCGCATGTTAGACGTAAGCGAAAAAATCGCTCCGCTACAACGCAATGTTAGCCAAGAAGAAGTGGGTAATGCCGCACTATTCTTATTGTCTCCTTGGGCGAGCGGTGTGACAGGTGAGATTTTATTCGTGGATGCGGGCTTTAATACTGTCGCCATCAGCGAACAAATCATGGCAATGGCAGGCGATGACGAATAACATCATCTAAGTCATTCTCCAAGCGCAGAACTTATCATGGTTTTACGCTTTTATTTTTGGCAAAAAATGATTAAAATAAGAATTTTTGCTGCTTTATTATCATGATTGATAAACTTCCGACATGGGTGCTGTGCGGCGCGGTGGTGCTTGCTTTTTGTGCTGGCGTGCTAAACACCACAGCTCTCATGGGTTTTACACACGTCTCAGCTTCGCATGTGACTGGCAACGTCAGCTCGCTGTCAGTGACGATATTGGCAGGTGATTGGGCGAACATGAAGCTATTTTTGATATCTATTGCGTCTTTTTGGATGGGGTCGGTATTAAGCGGTGTTATTATTGGTGGCAGCGAATTTAACATTCATCGCAACTATGGCTATGCGATGTATCTAGAAGTGGCGCTACTGGTGGCGAGCCTGCTGCTGTACATGAACGACAGCTATTTTGGTCAGATGATGATTGCGATGGCATGCGGACTACAAAACTCCATGGTAGCAACCTATCATGGAACGGTAGTGCGAACAACGCACTTAACGGGTACGACATCTGACTTAGGTTCGATCGTGGGTAATTGGCTTTTTGGCCGCCGGGTTAAGCTATCACGCGTTTTATTATTAAGCGCACTGTGGTGGGGGTTCTTTATTGGTGGCTTCGTGGCGGTGATGATGTACCGAGCCTTTGGTTACCTATCCATGCTGCTGCCCATCATCATTATCTTGTTCGCGGCGATCAGTTATCAACGCATGGAAGTGTGGTTTAGAAGTTCCGAGCGTCTCATTCGATTACAAGTCATTAAAAACAAAAGAAAAAAACGCACCAAATCCCTATAACAGCTCATCATCAGCATATTCATCCGCCTGTAGAATCTCACCAAGTCCTGATGCGATGCGCTGGACATAATTGATGTCATTAAGCAGTGATGATGCCTGAACACCGATGAGTTTGCCTTGCCGTACCCGCTCAAAAATTATCCCGTGAAAATCCGACTCTTGTTCTGTGCGTTCAATAAAGCTTTTGATGGCAACAGGGCGGCTCTCGTCATCTCTAGGCAGTTCGTAGTGATGTAAAAAATCAATCAACATCTCAAATACACGCTGTCGTAATGCCAGATAATCAGCATAGACAGCGCTGTCTGGTTCGGATAGGAATTTATGCATGTTCTTCTGTAGATGCTTACTGTCTTTGATGATCTCGATGACATAGAACGCGCGCAGATGCATGCGACTCATCTCATCTCGCAGTTTTGGGTTGTTCTCGATGTCCATTTTCCCCAAAAAATCAACAATCGCACCGTGCAAGGGTTTGATTTGCCAGCGATAGAGGGTTTTTACGTCTTTTTCTAGTGGCTCGGTCGGTGTAGTCAGATGCATGGTGTTGCGGTACAGTGCGTCTGGCGGAATGTACACCGCATGGCACACCAGCTCAATCCCTAGCTTGGTAAGCCTGTGAATCTCCTGATTGGCGGCGCGCAGGGCGGTATCAGTGGCGCGCAGCATGTTGTCTGCAAGATACATCGGCTCAAGCGGCGTGCGTGTGTCAGGCAGGCTGTAGCCTTGGGCTTCTTCGGGTAGGGCGCGAACCAGGCGATCGGCGAATCTCTCCTTGTACCGCCAAAACGCCAAAACGCCCAACAAGTTAAATATCGTATGAAATAAAGCCAACTGAAACAGCTCAGATAAATTCATTATATTCGCCAAAAAGGCAACACCATAGGTTACTGGTAGCCACAATAGCAGCGAGATTAAGGCGGTAACTGCATTAAAAATCAGATGGGCCAGCGCCAATCTCTGCCCGTTTCTGTCGCTGCCAAGCATCCCGACCAGTGCTGTGGTCGCACTAGAGCCTAGGTTTGAGCCGATGGCGATGGCAAAGCCTTGCGCAATGCTGATCTGACCTGCTGCCAATGCTGATAATGTTAGGATTAATGTGGCGTGTGAAGATTGTAGAACGCACGTCAGCAAGAAACCCACCACCACGAAAATCAGCACTTCGGCGAAACCATGAACATTAATCTCGCTAAATGAAATGTCATTGGCGCTAGAAAAGCCGTCTTTGATGGCGTCAATCCCTAAGAATATGAGTGAGATGCCAATGATGGCTTGCCCAAGCGGCTTTAACCGCTTATCCAAAAAGCCCATCAATACGCCAAACACAAGCATCGGTAGGGCGAAGGCATTCAGACTAAGACTCTGCCCAGCGAAGGCAAGCAGCCAAATACCGCTCGTCGCACCGAGGTTCGTACCAAAAATAATCGACAAGCCGCCCGCAAGACCAATCATGCCACTGCTCAAAAAAGCAATGGTCAGTAATGATACGAGGGTACTTGATTGTAATATAAAGGTTGCGCTCATGCCAAAGACAAAGCCTTTAATCGGGCTTTGGGTGGATTTTGCCATGAGTCGCTCAAGGGTGCCGCCAGTCGCCTGCTGTAAGCCCAGCTCAATACACTGCATTCCAAATAAAAACAGCGCCAAGCCATAGCACAACGTAAGCCACGCCTCGCTAAACCAAAACGAATAACCTAAAAACGCCAAGATTGACACGATGATCGCGTGGCGGATGTATTTGTTTTGCCAAAGCTTAGTAAGCAATCCTGAGACGGTGGGTTTTTGCGTGGACATAATCATACTTCAAGGGTTATCCACTTATTGTATAAAAAACCCACAAAAAAACAAGGGTCATTGCCCTTGTTTTTGATAATCTATCAAAGATTATTTTTCAGTCCAGCGTTTTTGGCTTTCAACGATGACTTTCTTGGCTTCAGCAGCATCGAAGAATCCTTCAACTTTGGTGGTGCCGGCTTTTTTAAGGTCTTTGTAGTGGTTGAAGTGGAATTCTACCTGTTTGATGAATTGTGCAGGTAGGTCTTCGATGCTGTTATAAGCATTGCCGTTGTTGCGGTCATCAGCTGGTACGACGATGACTTTATCGTCCACTTCGCCATCATCAACGAATTTCATCACGCCAAGCACTTTGGCTTTTAGGAAGATGCCTGTTGGTAGTGGCTGCTCAGTGAAGATTAGCGCATCTAGCTCGTCGCCATCTTCATCTAGGGTTTGTGGAATGAAGCCGTAGTTGCAAGGCTTAGCAAATGCAATCGGCTCAACGCGGTCAAGCTCAAAGCAAGCCAATTCGCGATTCCATTCGATTTTGTGGTTAGAGCCTGCTGGGATCTCAACAACCACGTTGATTACGCCGCCATCAACATCGCCTGCGTCTAGAATTTGGTTAAAGTCTGCCATGATGTACTCCAATAATATGAATGAATATAAATGATCAAAAACGTTGCTATTGTAATATCAAATGGCGCGAAGTGCAATTGCTCCTTTATGCCGCTTTTGAATATTTTTGATGAATTTACGCATAAATTCCGGCGTGTCAGCAGCGTCAAACTTACCAAAGCTTGCCAATTTCACCATGCTCATCCCAGCATAGCCGCAAGGGTTGATGGCATTAAATGCCGACAAATCATTGGTTAAGTTAATCGCGATGCCGTGATAGCTGTGACCTTGCTTGATTTTAAAGCCCAGTGAGGCGATTTTACCAAGCATGTCATTGGTCTGGTTGTAGATATAGACCCCAGGTGCGTCACGGCGAGCACGTGCGATGAGCTCATCGGGTAGGTATTCGTTCACCACGTCTTCGATCGCTTGCTCGGCATGACTGACTAAGTCTCGCACGCCCATGCCGAGCGCGTGCAAATCCCACAGCCAGTACACCACAAGCTGACCTGTGCCGTGCCAAGTGACTTGTCCGCCTCGGTCGGTCTTGATGATGGGCGTATCGGTCTTGTATAGGATGTGCTCTTCTTTGCCTGCTTGACCTAGCGTATACACATCTTGATGTTCAACGATCCATAACTCATCTGACGTCTGACCATCAGTCTTTTTGGTATCGATGCGAGCTAGAGTGCGCGCCAGCATGGCATCGTGCGTGGCATTGTATTCGGCATCTGGGTGGGCTGAGATGGTTAGATTGTCAGATTGTAATTCCTGGGTGCTAAAATTGGGCAGACCCAAAGGAAGTTTATCCAAAGAAACAAAACTCACTGGAAAAGAGGAAGAAATAAAG
>NZ_JAAELD010000198.1 GCF_024227015.1 Moraxella sp. | reverse complement strand
GACTGTCTATCATAATCACGCCAATCATCACCCAAAAAATTCGACTTATAATCCAGCACAAAGAACCTGCCCTCATGCTCATATAATAAATCAATCTCACCTTTAAGATAATGATACACGCGATCGTTATGGTCGGGGGTTAATTCCAATGCGTGGTCGCTGTATTCTTCAAAGACTGCATTGATGTCAGCCACGCCAAAGCCATGCTTTAACCCAAGCACAAACTTCATCTCGCGCACACTATTGCCATCATGCAGTGATTTTAGATTGGTGCCCGATGCGCCAAATTTGGCATGTATTACCTCATACAGCCAAAGCACCAGCTGACGATGCGGCGTGTTTTTATCCGATTCTAAAGGCGCAGATTGGTGCTTATGGCTTAGATACTCAGCCAAGCCTAGTTTGCGCGCCTGACGATCAATCTCCTGACTGATGGCGAGTAGCTGACCTGACCTGTCAGTGATGGGCATGGATGTATCCACTTCTTGTAATACCAAATGCAAGAATTCACCCGCTGTCGCACCGCGGATAAAGGCGTTTTGAATACGCTCAACCACCTCATCAGATGAGCCATCAATCATCATTTCGTCATGAACATCTTGCTTATCACCATCCATCATCTCCTGCGATGATTCCAGCTGATTAATCAGCCTGGTAAAGCTCGCCTGATGCATGCCTTGAAAAGACTGCTTAGGAATAGCGACGTGCCAATCCACGTAATTGATGCGAGATTGAGGTTTATCATTGATATCATAGCGCGATTTTATCAAGTCTTCACAATCCAAAAGCTCAATCCAGCCCATCTTGCCCTGCATTCGCTGTGGTGGGGTGAGCGCTTTTTTCTCACTGGCTTGACACCATATGAACATGGGGGACGTGCTATTATCTACATAATAGCTGTCCGAAGCCACCACATACACCTGCTCAGATGCACGTGTTAAGGCGACATAGCCTAGTCGCTTAGCCTCATCGGCACTCTCTGTAAGATCAAGCACCCCATAATCCACATCACCTCTATGGCGAACGGGCGAGATGCGTCTTTGATATTTATCATCGCTATAAGGGTAAAATAACGCATTATTGCCCTTTGCTGGCTTTTCAAGTCCAAGCACATACACGATGGGAAATTCAAGCCCTTTTGATGCATGGATGGTCATCAGATTCACGCCTGCTTCGCTGGGCAGCACCCTTCTTTTGTTGTACTCGCTTGCACCCTCTTGCATTTGGATCTCGAACCATTCTAACAGCGCGGTCTCGTGCAGATGCGACTGCTCTCCTACCAGTTCAACCACTTGCCATAAGTCCGCCAAATATCGCTCGCCTGCCTTGGCAGCATTTAGCCATAAGCCGTCGGATTGATTATGTTTGTCATTTAGCGGATTTATCGATAGCGCATACCAAATCGCACTGGCAATACCGTATTTTTGCCATTGTTCGTGCATTTTGGCAAGATAGCCGAACAATCGAATCTTCTGCTCTGCACCATCTTGGCTCATTTTATCCGACTCATCAGCGAATAAAGTTGTAATGTCATCAAGGGTCAATCCGAACAAATGACTACTTAGTAACCGACCTACTTTCTCAAGATTGCCCGCATCCAGACATACAGCCAACAAGGCATATAGATCATTAGCGGCAGGCATGGCTAAGACATTTTCGTCTTTGATGGCGATGGCAGGAATGTTTAGTTTATCTAAATACCCCTTAACCGCAGAGAACTCGGCCTTGGTCTTAGCCAAGACAGCAATGTCACTGGGATTAATAGGTCTTGATCTGCCGTTATCATCCATCGTACAGTGTGGATTTTGTAGAAGGCTATTAATATGATGGGCAGTCGCCTGATGTTTTTTCCAAGCATCATCACCATTTAAATAAGGCATGTGCAATACTGTCAGTGGCCGCTCATCTAGGTAACTTGCCTGCGTTGCTTTATTTTGCCAAGACAGTCTTTGAGTTTGATTGTGCGCTTCGATGTGCTGATAATAGATGCCCTCGCCAAGTTCGGCAGGGTTCAAGCCATCAAACGAATCATTCACGAACCATTGATTTAACGCATCAATCAGGGCTTTATTAGATCGTCTATTTACGGTGAGTGTTAAGTCTTTATTAATAATCTCACGCTGTTTCTCTTTTTGGTGCTGAGTAGTTCCTAGGTATTTTATGTAGTTATAGTTACTCACATCACCGCCGCGAAAACGGTAAATCGCCTGCTTAGGGTCGCCCACCAGTAACAAAAATCCCTTGGGTGCTTTGTTGTTTTTTAATTCTTCTTGTAGGGGATTGATATATACTTGCTTGATTAGTGATACCTGAGCGCCATTCACATCCTGCGACTCGTCGATAAGCGCCACAGGATAATGATGGCGAATGCGGCGCACCAAATCCTTACTGCTTTCCAGCGCATCGTTCAGGCGCTTCATCTGCAAGGTGAATGTCGTCTTGCCCATGCTCTCAAGCCAAGATGGGCTCAGCCGTCGGACATCCTCAGCGATTTGACGATATAGATAAGCGCGATATTGAACAGTAATATCGCGAATCTTCTCAATGATTGGTGGGATGTTGATCAGTTTTTGCTGGATAAACTCAAACAGCACCATCACCGCATCATGATCGTAATTCTTATTCGTTAGATTTGTTATGTCTTTGATTTTCTCGATATTTTTAATCCAAGTTTTCAATGGTTTCAAATGATTGACAAATCCAATGCCATGCTCACGAATCAGTGCTTGGATTTCGGTCAACTTATCCAAAGATTTGGGCAGGTTGGCACGACCATTAATCCCTACTTTTTTTCGATAACAATCATCCAAGAATTGATGAACTTCATCCAAATCATAACTTAAAATCTCATCCAGTTCAGCCTCGAGACTCTCCACATAAGCATCATCAATGTTAGGCATCGGATCAATCGGCGCATCAAAAAACTGCATGGTAAGCTTAATGGTGGCTTTAGCGCCATTAATGTCACTAAATACATCACTGGACGTGATGAATGCGTATAGCTTAGGATTTTGGGTGATGATTTGTGCGTGCTTTTTACGCAGACTGTCATGAATGACGGCGGTCGTGATGTCGTCGCTGTCGTATAAGATTTCTGCTTTGGTCTGATGACCGATTTCAGCGGCGAACTCTTTGAGCCATTTTTGCGCCAGACTGTCGAGCGTACCCACAAAGAGCTTATCAAGCGTTGATAATAACAGCCCCACCCGACGAAATGCCTCATCAAAGGCAAAATCATCCTCATGATTAATCAAAAACTCAATCAAGTGCTGATTAACAACATCATCCGCCTCATCGATGCCCGCCTGCTTGGCAGTTGTGACGATCTCATTAAGGCGGTCGGTGGTAGGCAACTCGCGATTGAACCACGACTCATGAGTGCTCTGCTTGGACTTCATCCAAGTCAAATAGCGATAAAAAGTCGTTAAGCGTGCCTGAATTCGCTCCTGCATCTCAGCGGCGGCAGCACGGGTAAACGTGGTGGCAATGATCCGCTCTGGCGCATACTTTTTCTCAACCAGCAAGCGTAAAATAATGCCCGAAAGCGTCCAAGTCTTACCCGTACCTGCAGACGCCTCAATCAGATAAGCGCCTGACAGTGTACAGGCCGTGGCAGGCGTGCTACGAATATCACTCATGAGCATCTCCTTGTACCGGTGGGCGATTTAGATTCTCTAAAGTTGTCATGTATGCCAACATATCTCCATATAAAGGCTTAGCCAATATCGCCGCCTGTCTCATCGCCCAATCAACGTCCTGCCCTTGAAGCAGCGCCTCCCAGTGCAGATCTTTGCTAGAATAATCGGTATCCTTGCCAATGCAGTCATCAAGACTTAAATTCTCCATCGACGTATCGCCCGCAGATAGAATCTTTAAGGCATTATCCGCCGTTAGCACCAATGGCGTCACGCGAGTCAATACGGCGAATAGTATCAGATTTTGTAAATGCCGCATCGCCTTATCAGCACAAATTGGGCGCATCACGATGGTAGCCACCTCAGAAAATGGCTGAATCAGTTTTCGTCCTTTTTTATAATGCCAAATACTCATACCTCGATTGGTATGCTCGTCTTGAGCGGTCGTTTGGCGATGGATTTGCCATAACAAGTGCTGAACCCAGAACCCGAGCAGCTTATCCGATGAAGTGCCGCTCACCAAGACATTAAGCCAGTGATCGCTTGAGGAATCTGGTAATTGAGCCAAGATTTTAAGTGGCTTTGTGCCGATATTTAGCGCAATTGCCTGCTCTTGGGTGGATGTGATGAGCGCCGAAAAATTCAGGCTACCACGCCCTACCTCCAACTGCCCCATCAGACTGCCTTTCGCATTATTCAGCTGAGTCCAAAAATCCTCAACCACGCCACTTACCAGCTCAATGTCTTGTTTTAGGCGTGCGTATTTGGTTGCGCCTGCAGGCAGTAGCGGCTCGTGGCGCAGCGCCTTTAACTGGGTCAGTTTTTGCTGTCTTTGGAGTGTCATGTTAGATGGTATCGCCACATCAAACAGCGCTTTTATATCCATCTCATTGATATTCTTACCATCAAACACCCCTGTCGCCAAGGCCTGAACGATGGTGTCGCTCAGCCGCCAACCTTCTAGACCATCCATTGATAATGGCTCATCTCGATCGGTCTCTTCCAAAGTGGTTAATACCATAAATTTACCCTGAAGATAGGATTTGGCAGGTGATTTGATGGCGCTGTTAATTGTCTGTACAGTTAGGTAATTTGGTAGCTCGATGCGGTAATCCGACAGCAGGTCATTTACCGATTGATCTGCATCTGGCGACCCAGTCATCACCTTAGCAAATACCTCTTGAATCCTTACCAGCTCATCATCGGTCGGCAGCGCTACAAACGACTTGTCTTCTATATCAGGCAATCTATCATCAAGCACCTGCCGCACATTTTGCCAAAGTGGTGCAGGCGGTAGGAATGATTGCAGTTCACGCTTTTTATCATCGATGATGATCTTTAAGGCAGCCACAGAATCGTCATCGTTAATCGCGCTATCATCACGATAAAATAACGACCGCTCAAAGCTCATCGCCTCATGCCTAGTCAGCAGGTAATGCTCAATCAAGCCAGGTAGCCGCTCACCAACTCGTCTGGTCAAATCATCTGCCGAATCAGGCAGCTGCCAATCCATGCCCGACTTTAAAAATTCAAGCAACTCTGTCACAGGCGATGCTGGCAGCAGTACCGTACTACCGTCAGCACTCATGCCATCATAGAAAATCAAACACGTGTCTTTGGTGCATAGCAGCGCATCCAAGAACGCGCCATTATCATCGTCCTCGTTCGAGCGATCACCGCGCCGCTTTAACCCTGCGCGTATCAGATCTAGCCTCATGCTTCTGTCTTGGCGTGGGAATGCCGATAGATTCATCCCCAGCATAACAGTCAGTCCAAATGGTACACTTCTTAGCGAACCAAAGCGCGCCACCGTGATCACATCCGCAGGCTCTGCAGCGACAGCTTGCAGCCCTACCGCCTCCGACAGGCTCTCAAGCACAAATTCTAAGGTCAGATAAATATCATCATCGCTGCCGTGCTGAGCGTTCGCTCTTAGGCTTGCCAACATGGCATTCTTCGCCTCGAAGATCGCGCGCATCTTCGTGGTTTGTTTAATGGCATAAAAATAATCATCAATCAGCTCATGCTCAATCCTATTTAGCCAATGCTGAACTTTGTCACGCTGCTGATATTGCCCACCAAAATACGCCAAAGCCTCATGCATTCGACACAGCGCTTGAACGATGTTTTTATCATTAAGTCCAATCCCACCCAGAGCCAACGTCGCTTCACTTGTGCCATCCGTCCAGTCAAACGGATATAGTAGCTCACTTGGCGTCTGCTCATTTGGCGCAACGAACCCCATAACAATGCGATCCAAGGCATAGCCAAATGTATATCGATAATCGGTGTCGCTGTCGTGCAATGTCAGCCCGATGTGGGACGCATCAAAGCCACGGCGAAAGCCAGCTTCCTCAAGCAGCGCCCTTGCACGATACGCTTCATCAAAGCTTAGCCCAAAGTTCTCATACACCGCAGGATTCATGAGCCATTCATAAAATTCATCGGCATAAAATCGCGCGTGTTTTACCCCACGCAAGCGATAAAAGCCAAGCATCGCCTGCAATAGCTCATCGATCTCACGCGCTTTTGTACCTGTGATTTTGATGGGCAAATACAAACCATCAACGCCCACACCATCAGGGAACACCGCCCGAATGGTGTTCTGAGCCTCTTCCACATCAGGCAGTAATATCACCACATCAGATGGTTTTTTCTGATGATCGTTTAGATATTTGGCGATCATCGTGCGAGCAATCTCAAGCTGTCTTTTTAGCCCATGACAAGCATGAACGCTTAAGCTTGGCAGCAGCTCTTTGTCACTCTTGGCAAGCTCTGATAAGGTCGCTACTGATTTTGGGCGTTTTTTGTCGCTTAGTATCTGCAGCACCTCTCCCATCGCCATGCCTTTGACACGCTCATCTTCCCCAAGCATGAGAATGTCTTGCTTTAATTGATTTAGGATGCTGTCATTGTTACCACTGGTTTTTGATTGAAATTTATCCTGCCAATCAATCTGATGTAACGCACTTTGATTATTTAGATGATCTACATGGTTTAACTGCTGATTGTCATTATCTTCATAATAAAATTCGCCGCCAGACATATCAGCCAGCATGGCAAAAGTCTCACGCGATTCCTTACCAAGTCGAGACAATAATCCATGTCCATAGTCTTTTTTGTACACGACATTTGGATTGATGATATTCTGGGTTAAGAGCCAATTTTTATCGACGATGTCCGCCCAGAACATCTTAGATGGGTTAAAATGCAGCAGGCGAATGTTCATTGCCAATGACAGTCTTTTTAGGAATAACAGCTCCACCTGTGGCAGCTGCTGCACAGTGAATAAATACAAATCTTTGGGTAATTTATTCAGCACTGCTTGGCGTAATTCACCACCGCGTCTGCCCTCCAGCACATCCCAGAATCTATGCTCAAGCTTTTGGCGCATCTGATAGACGTGCCTAAATAGCTCATGCCATAGATGGCGCAGCAGCTTTTCTAGATTTTTATAATGTGCCACCAACCAATCAGGCGTGGCTTCTTTTTGACCATATTCATCGCCAAATCGATCCTTGCTGGCGATCATTTCTTCGACCATACCCTCAAGGCTTTCATTGTTCGCCCACGCATCCAGCCACTCTGGGCGATGTGTTAGATAGCGCACATACAGCCGAGACAGCTCATCACACGCCTGCCACAGACGATGATCCGGTATCTCATATTGGTCTTGGCTTTGCTCCGCCAATGGTCTAAAAAGAAAGTGCAATTCATGCTGATAATTATTTAGAATTTCTAATAATTCTCGAGGTTTTGCTTTGGTGCTTAAAAACCCAAACAGCCGCCAGCGCATGACCGAAGCAGACAGCATCGCCACCTCAGGCACCGCCAAGGCATCATTAGGATGCATCACACCATCAAGCTCCAGCGCCTGCTTAATCATCTTCCATTGATATTGCCCCCAAAATTGAGCGGTCATCATAGTACTGATACCCGCCTTTAGAGCGACTTGTTTTTCAAGCCAATGTCCAAGCACCATCGATGGCACAATCACCACAAATGGCGTAAAAATCATCGCACCAAAATCCGCCTGATCGCGATGCGGATTTTTATAAAAATTAATCAATTCATCAACCAAGACATCAGTGTCATTAGATTGGATAATCTGAAACATGGCAAATCCAAACTGCGCTAAAAATTAAATTGTACCTTGAATCGCTTTAATTATCCATGCCAAGCCTTGTTATTTTTGATAAAATCCATCTACCCCCACCCAAAATTAATACTTAAAAATCCACCCAATCAATGCTATAATTCACCTCATAATCCCCTCTAATTTTTACAGAATTTTAAGTAATTTATTCATAAAGATATCAAATAAAAAGAGACATTAATGGCATTTGTACATTTGGGCGTGCACAGTGAGTTCGCCATCGTTGATTCCATCGTACGCATCAAAGAGCTGGTCAAAAAAGCCAGCCAAGATGGTCAGACCGCGCTGGGTCTGGCGGATGTGAACAACATGTTCGCTGTGGTTAAGTTCTATAAAGCTTGCACGGCAGCTGGCATCAAGCCCATCATCGGCGTGGAAGCCACGATTGGCGAAGAGATTGATCGCCTCGCAGAAGAGAATAACCATTCGGTGATACTGTACGCCATGAATAATGATGGCTACAAAAACCTATTGCGCCTGCTGTCTGACGCCTACACCAACCGCCCCATGCAGGACGGTACGGTGACGGTGCACACACCCATCATCACCAAGGAAGCTTTATTTGCCAATAACGATGGCATCATCGCTATTTTGACCGATCGCTCAGAGACTGCCGCCATACTAAAAGGCAACCACCCTGAGATGTTCGCCACACCTGTTAAGCCTTGGCAGGATGCTTTTGGTGATCGCCTATACCTTAGCATCAAGCGCACGCACGAATCGGACAATGCCTATAACCGCGAAGTGATCATTCAAGGCTCAAAGGCGGGCATTCCAATCATCGCTCATAATGACGTGCGATTTATCAATCCAGTACCGCAAGACGCTGGACAAGCCAAAGAAAATAACGCCAGTAGTGACTTTGACGCGCACGAAGCTCGTGTTTGTATCGCGACAGGCTACACCCTAGAAGACCCAAACCGCCCTAGAAACTACACCGAAGCACAGTATTTTCGCAGCCAAGCAGAGATGGAAGAGCTGTTCTCAGACATCCCCCAAGTCATCGAGAACACCAACCTGCTTGCCAGTCGCTGTAACGTCACACTTACCCTAGGTATTAACGTCTTGCCCGACTTTCCCATCCCAGAAGACGACACCATCGAGAGCTTCTTTAAAAAGGTCAGCTTAGATGGTCTACACCAACGACTTGCCAAGCTGTATCCCGAAGATAAGCGCGGTGACGACTGGGATGCGATTTACCAATCATATAAAGACCGATTAGATTATGAACTGGGTATCATCCTAAAGATGGGTTTTCCAGGGTATTTCTTGATCGTGATGGACTTTATCCGCTGGGCAAAAGCGAATGGCGTGCCTGTCGGTCCGGGACGTGGCTCGGGCGCTGGCTCATTAGTGGCTTATAGCCTGAACATTACTGACCTTGATCCACTCGAATATGATTTGCTGTTTGAGCGGTTCTTGAATCCTGAACGTGTGTCGATGCCCGACTTTGATATCGATTTTTGTATCGAAGGACGTGACCGCGTGATCGACTATGTGGCGCGCACCTACGGACGACAAGCCGTCTCGCAGATCATCACCTTTGGTACCATGGCGGCGCGTGCGGTGGTGCGCGACGTGGCACGAGTTCAGGGCAAATCATATGGTCTTGCCGATAAAATCTCAAAACTCATCCCAAAGACACCCGGCATCTCCCTTGATGAGGCGCGTTCAGAAGAGCCACTACTCGAAGAACTCCTAAAAGAAGGTTCAACACACCCCGACCATCAAGCCGCCACAGAAATCTGGGAAATGGCAAAAAAACTAGAAGGCATCACGCGTAACGTCGGTAAACACGCAGGTGGTGTGCTCATCGCGCCCAATCGCATTAGCGACTTTAGCGCGGTGTACTGCGATGACAAAGGACATCCCGTCAGTCAATTCGATAAGGACGACGTCGAGGCGGTGGGCTTGGTAAAATTTGACTTCCTAGGGCTTCGAAACCTCACCGTCATCCAAGCCGCGGTCGATAACATCAACATCACTCGCGCCAAGCTTGGTCAAGAACCCATTGATCTTGAGAAGCTCCCTCTAGATGACAGCGACGTCTATCAATCTGTGCTACAGTCAGGCAATACGACCGCCGTGTTCCAGCTTGAAAGCTCGGGCATGAAAAAATACCTAAAGCAGCTAAAGCCCACCAACATCGAAGACGTCATCGCAATGTGCGCCCTGTATCGCCCAGGTCCACTAGAATCAGGCATGGTGACAGACTTCATCGACCGTAAACACGGCATCCAAGAACCCGCCTATCCCCACCCTGATTTTCAGCATGAATGGCTAGAACCACCCTTGAAGGCGACCTATGGCGTCATCGTCTATCAAGAACAAGTCATGCAGATCGCTCAAGTGCTCTCAGGCTACACCTTGGGCGGGGCTGACATGCTGCGACGCGCCATGGGCAAAAAGAAACCCGAAGAGATGGCAAAGCAGCGCAGCATCTTTGTAGAAGGTGCGATCGGACAAGGTGTATCCGGGGACTTGGCGGGTCAGATTTTTGATCTGGTGGAGAAATTTGCAGGTTATGGTTTTAACAAATCTCACTCCGCCGCCTATGGCGTACTGGCTTATCAGACCGCTTATCTAAAATACTACTACCCTGCCGAATTCATGGCAGCGGTACTGTCATCAGAGATGGATGACACTGACACCATCGTATTCTTGATTTCTGACTGCAAAGAGAACTTTGATCTATCTGTCATTCCACCAAGCGTAAATCACAGCGATTGGCACTTTGTCGTACAAGACGAAAAAACCATCATCTATGGACTTGGCGCCATCAAAGGCGTGGGCGAAGATGCGGTCGCAAGTATCGTTAAGGCACGAAAAGAAAGTAAATTTAAAGACCTTTATGATTTTTGTAATCGTGTTGACATCAAAAAAGTCGGCAAACGCGCCCTAGAAGCACTCATTTGCGCGGGCTGTTTTGATGATTTGGCTGTACAGATTAAGCCAGAATTTGCCAAACAAGAACTGCGTCATCATATCCGCGGCGGACTGTGGGCGCAGCTGCCTGCCGCCATGCAAGTCGCCGAGCAAAACCGCCAAAATGCACTGGCTGGCACCTTTGATTTATTTGGCGAAGTGGACGATGGTCTGTCTGTCGCCCCTGAGCTGCCCGACATCGTCTGGGGCGACCAGACCCGCCTAAAAGGCGAAAAAGACACGCTAGGCTTATACTTAACTGGTCATCCGCTCGATAAATACCGCGATGAACTAAAAAAATACACCAATGTCAGCCACCTAAGCGAGCTGTCAGACACAGGTTATAATAAATTTGCCCGTGTGGCAGGTCTGGTTATCGATGTTGCAAACTTCGGCAACCGTGTCGCTATCACGCTTGATGATGGTAGTGCGCGCGTGGAAGTTAGCTGCTTTACCGACAAATTCTCACGCCTGCAGCCCATCCTAGAGACCAACATCGCACTTAGCGATCGACTGCTGGATAAATACGCTCATCTTAGCAGCGATAAGAACTTTAAACCCAAAGATCTCAACGCCCAAACCCTGCGTAAAATCGAGGATAAAACCGACTGGGAATACATCTCCAACCTAAATGGTGCAATCATCATCGCCACGCTAAGCGTGCGTGAGAATGATGGTCGTGTTTTTGCCAGAATGCAGAATGCTATGACGCTGACCCAAGCGCGATTAAAACACCTGTCGGCGGTAAACATCAAGTTAAACGCTCACGACATGGAAGCACTAAGCAGACTAATCCCTCTTCTAAAAGAAAATACGCCACCTGCTGCCAATCTCATCCCGCCGCCCGCTGATGACGACGAGGAGGAGATCGAAGATGCAGTGGCTTATGATGAAGAAGGTAATATCCTCACGACCACAGCGCCTACGATATTAAGAGATGGCTGCCTGCCAGTATCGCTGTTTTTATATGATGAATGTAGCATCTCACGCGTCTCGGTGAATGATCGATTCCGCTTACACCCCAGTGATGACGTGCTTGATGAGCTAAGAGCGATACTGCCATCACAGAATGTATTATTAAGATAAGTTATGAATTCAATCTCTCAACTGGCGAGCATTCGCATCATCATGATTGGCACCACCCTACCCGCCAACATCGGTTCAGCCGCTCGTGCAATGCACACGATGGGATTGTCTGATCTGGTTGTCGTGAATCCGCGCTTGCCTATCGATGACACCAGTATTGCCAATGCTGCAGGCGCAACCTCTGTGCTAGATTCTGCGCGCATCGTCAACGATTTGAATGAAGCCTTGTCAGACTGTCATTTAGTATTTGCAGCATCTGCTCGTGTTCGCCACATGCCGCGCCCTGTCATCACTCCCAATATGGCAGCAGAGCTAATGATGAATTTTTATCAGGCGCATAATAACCCCGACGAACAAACCACCCCAAAGATCGCCATCTTATTCGGGCGTGAGGACCGTGGTCTTACGAACGATGAGCTTTCGCTGGCGGATTACCACATTCAGATCCCTGCTAATCCTGAATATCCCGTTCTTAATGTCGCCGCCGCCATACAGGTGATTGGCGCGTTCATCTATGATGCACTGTCAAACAATGCATCAAAATCAGAAGACAACAGCCCTCAAACTCATCAGATCGACCTAAATATCCGCCAAGACTGGGATGAGCCTGCCATCACCCATGCTCAGCAGCGAAGTCTTAACAGTAGTCTCATTGATTTACTTGTTAAGCTTAATTTGGCAGATGATCAAGACTTAAAGCACCTACCGACGCGTCTATCACGGCTCACAAGTCGGGTGCAGCTAGATCAAAAAGAATTTGCCCTGCTGCGCGCGTTAATTGCCAAAATTCATGTTAAAATTAGCCAAAACCGGCCACATTAGCCAAGTTGGCTTGATGATTTAAAGAACTATTTTAAGGATTATTCGTGTCATTCATTCAAAAAATCAAAAATCTAAAAAACGCCATCAATGATGACTTAGAAGCCGTATTAGATCGCGACCCTGCTGCTCGCACCAAGGCAGAAGTACTCATCACTTACCCCGGCATACACGCGCGCACCCTACACCGCGCCGCTCATGCCTTATGGGAGAATGACCACAAATTCCTAGCGCGCAGCTTGTCACACATCAGCCGCGTCACGACAGGTATCGAGATCCACCCTGCTGCCAAGATCGGCAAACGCCTATTCATCGATCACGGAATGGGCGTGGTCATCGGTGAGACTGCCGAGATTGGCGATGATGTGACGCTCTATCATGGCGTTACCTTGGGCGGGGTCTCATGGGAGAAAGGCGCCAAACGCCACCCAACGCTTGGCGACCATGTGGTCGTAGGCGCAGGTGCCAAAATCCTAGGCGGCTTCACCGTGGGCAATCACGCCAAAATCGGCTCAAACGCCGTGGTGGTAAAGCCCGTACCAGAAAACGCCACCATGGTCGGCTCTGCTGCACGCATGATCGACAAGAAAAGCAAAAAAGACGCACCAAAGGTCAGCCAAGAGCAGACACAGGCAGCGGATGAGCTATTCAACGCCTATGGGCTTAAGCCTGACACCCAAGACCCTGTAGCCACGAGCATTGCAGCGCTCTTGGCGCACATTCAGAAGCAAGACAAGCGCATCGATGAACTACAAAACGCCATCTGTAAGCTAGATCCTGACTTTTGTAGTCAAGCCATTGAGCCAATCTGCAAAGATGACCTAGACGTCCTAAAAACCCAAGGCTAATGGCATTAGATGATGCATTTAAGATGACAAAATAAATCGTAATTTTGTTATAATTATCCGCTTTATTCATTAAAAAATAACAAGGAATCTCATGACTGACAGCACTCAGCCAACCACCCCAAAGCGCGTATTAACAGGCATTACCACCACAGGCATTCCACATCTGGGCAACTATGTCGGCTCGATTCGCCCTGCCATCAAAGCCGCCAACGAGGCGATCGCACGTGGCGATGGTGATGCTTTCTTTTTCTTGGCGGATTTTCATGCATTGATCAAATGCTTCGACCCTGATGAGATTCATCGCTCCACACGCGCCATCGCGGCGACATGGCTGGCTTGCGGTCTTGATCCACAGGCGGTTACGTTTTACCGTCAATCAGACATTAGCGAGATTCCAGAGCTTGCCTGGATTTTAAATTGCTCATGCGCCAAGGGTTTGATGAATCGCGCGCACGCATATAAGGCAGCTGTCGATATCAACACCACCAAGGAAGACACCGATCCTGATTTTGGCATCACGATGGGGCTATTTAGCTATCCTGTACTGATGGCGGCTGACATCTTGATGTTCAACGCCACCCACGTGCCTGTTGGCAAAGACCAAGTTCAGCACATTGAGATGGCGCGCGACATCGCAGGCACATTTAATTTCAAATACAAGCCGCTATTCACCCAACCCAATGCCGTCGTCGATGAAGAAACGCCACTACTGACCGGTCTAGATGGGCGTAAAATGAGCAAATCTTATGGTAATACCATTCCATTATTTGGCGATGGCAATCCACAAGTTGACCCACAAAAAGCCCTAAAAAAAGCCATCTTCCAAATCGTCACCAATTCACAAGCACCCGAAGAACCTAAGAATCCTGACGAATGCACCATCTTTGAGATTTATCGCGCCTTCGCCACCAAAGAAGAAATTGAAGAGCTAGCCGCCCACTATCGTCGTGGCATCGGTTGGGGTGAGGCCAAGGAAATCTTGTTCAACAAAATCAATGACGAAATCACACCGATGCGCCAGCGTTATTTTGAACTCATGAACAACCCAAAAGAACTTGAAGAAATCCTGCAAATGGGCGCCGTCAAGGCTCGCCGAGTCGCCCAAAAGCAACTGGACAAAACACGTCGCGCCATCGGCATTAAGCCTCTTGCCAAGCTTAAATAACATGACGGATACCGCCCAAGTGCAAGATGTTGATACCATTCGCATCTTTGATACGCCTGTCGAGAGCTTGCCCGATGACTTGTACATTCCCCCGCAGGCTTTTGCGATTTGGCTTGAGCAGTTTGCCGGTCCGCTTGATTTTTTGTTGTATCTGGTCAAAAAAAACAACTTCGATTTGACCGAGACGGCCATTTTGCCCATCACAGAGCAATATTTAAGCTACATCAAGGACTTGGACGAAGAGTATTTTGAATTGGCGGGCGATTATCTGCTAATGGCAGGCACGCTCATCGCTATTAAGAGTGAGCTGTTATTACCACAGCCAGAGATTGACGATGAGGGCATAAACCCCAAAGCAAGACTCATCAGAAAGCTTGAAGAATATGCCCAGATCAAAGAAGCCGCTCAAAGACTTGATAAGCTGATTCGACTAGAAAGAGATGTATTTTTGGCATTTACCAGCTTGCCCAGCATTGAGGCTATGCGTGCCGAACTGCCAAAATACTCTCCGCAGATTCTCGTTAACAGCCTAATCACCATGCAGATCAAGCCTGATTATCAGATGCACACTGTCAATGTGGACCCCGTGCCACTGCCCGAGCGCATCGCCAACATCACGCGGCTGCTTAGCGAAAAAGGCTCATCCACTTTCAAAGACCTGCTTGAACCCACCCAGGGTAAGCTTGGTGTGGTGGTAAGCTTCGTGGCGGTGCTTGAGCTGATTAAGCGCGGCTTGGTCGGGCTTAGTGAGTACGGCGATGACTTTGATGACGAAAGCGCGGATAACTACGCATTGCAAACCACCGAAAAACGCGCCAAAAACACCCTGCCAAGCATCGACAACACCGGTCATGCCATCGGCGAACAAACCCTATACTGGCTACATTAACCCATGCAAAACACCCTAACACCCCTTACTTTGGATGTCGAATCGACAAATCAAGCCAGCCATAAAGAGCTGCTGGAGTCGCACGCCACCGCCGAAGCACTAAGTCGCTACATCGAAGTGCTACTACACGCAAGCGAAACACCCTTAACCGATCAAGATCTAAAAAAACATCTATCTATGAGTAGCGATGAACTACAAATGGCACTCATCATCTTAAAAGAGCGACTGTCGGGTAGCGTACTCACCCTAGGCAAGACCGCGAGCGGATACCGCCTGCAGATCAAGGACAGCTATTCTCGCCTCATTCAGCAGATTTTCCCTGAGCGTCTTGAAAGCCTAAGCCAGGCCCTGCTTGAGACCTTGAGCGTGATCGCCTACAAGCAGCCTGTCACACGTTCTGACATCGAGCAGGTGCGTGGCGTTACCGTATCAAGTAACATCCTAAGACAGCTGTTCGATAAGGGCTGGATCATGGAGAAAGGATATAAAGACACACTCGGTCGTCCAGCGCTGCTACATACCACACCAGCATTCTTGGATGCGTTTGGATTGGCAAGTCTGGATGAATTGCCGCCGCTGCCTGACTTACAGAGCCTAAAAGTAAATGGCTAAATCACCTATTGATTGATGCGCTTGCACATCAATACAGATTTTACTTGCTAATTTAGCCCAAAAGTCTTATTATTGATCTTTTAACATTGTGAAATGTTATTTTCCAACCACAGGACACCATCATGACCGACACACCAGACATCATCGAAGCCCCCACCGATAACGCCCGCCCAGAAGGCGAAAAACTCCAAAAACTGCTCGCCCGCATGGGTCTAGGCTCTCGCCGTGGACTCGAAGAGATCATCAAATCAGGACGTGTTTCTATCAATGGCAGCATAGCCACACTTGGCGATCGTGCCAGTGCGATGGATGAGATTCGTGTCGATGGTCGCCTAGTACGCATCAAGGCAGAACGCGAAAAACGCCGCCGCGTCATCGCTTACTACAAGCCTGAAGGCGAGATTTCATCAGCTTCCGATCCAGAGGGTCGCCCTACTGTTTTTGACCGCCTACCCAAGCTAACCGGCGACAGATGGGTAATGGTAGGACGTCTAGACATCAACTCATCAGGCCTATTACTATTCACCAACGATGGTGAACTGGCGCACCGTCTCATGCACCCATCAAGCGAAGTAACTCGTGAATATGCCGTGCGTGTACTTGGCGAGGTTACTCCCGAGATTGCTCAGAATTTGACCCGTGGTGTCGAGCTAGAAGATGGCATGGCAAAATTCGACGACATCAAAGAAGGTGGCGGTACCGGCGTCAATAAATGGTATCACGTGAAGATCAAAGAAGGTCGTAAGCGTGAAGTTCGCCGTATGTTTGAGTCTCAAGAACTTAAAGTCTCACGCCTAATTCGTACTCGTTATGGTACTGTTATTCTGCCCAAAGAACTGCGCACAGGACGATTCATTGAGCTTGACGCCAAAGAGATCGGCAAACTGATCGAGACGGTCGGCTTACGCCCACGCATGGGTACAGGTCTAAACACCGCCGCCAAAGAAAAACAAGCGCGTATCCATAAAAAACCACTAAAATCTCGTGAAATTCGCCGTCAAAAACACGAACGTCACGAACGCGAAGAAGAGCGCAGACAACGCACCGGCAACAAAAAACGCCCCAGCAACGACAGCCGTCAGCGCACCCCAAATTTAAAAAACGCAACTTTTTATAAAGCGTAATCCAAAAAAGGCGAGATCATCGCCTTTTAGTTTGTCTTTTTGAAT
>NZ_JAAELD010000197.1 GCF_024227015.1 Moraxella sp. | reverse complement strand
TCATTTACTAGATAACGAGCACCTAGACCGATGTTACCGATGGTGTCTTTAGATTCAGCAACTTCTGTGCCAGCCTTAACAGGACCTTTTACGCCTGTTTGAGTAGATTTACCTGCACTAGTTGTATACTCTTGACGGTTTTCAACCGAAGTTTTAGACTGACCAGCACCGATCAATACATATGGTTTGAACTTGGTGTTTGGGTTGTAGCCAGTGAACTGCTCAGTACCGATTAGGAAGTTACCAACGATGGTTTCTCTTTCAGCATCAAAACGGTTGATACCTGCTCGAGCAGAAGCTTCAGATGCTTCACCATTGGTATCAGTAACACCATACTCAACTTGGAACTGAGTAGATGGGGTAAGCTCTAGACCTAGCGCAACACCAGTGTATAGACCGCTTTCTTGAGCAACGCCGCCATTAGTAACTTGACCAGCACGACCGTCAATAGATTGATTATCAGCATTTAAATAAAGATCTTTACCTGTTTTAAAGACTTCACGTTGCTTGTCGTGAGCTTCGTCAGTGTAGTTGTAACCAACTATTGGGGTTACTGTTACGCCAGCAGAAGCAGCGGTCGCTGCAGTAGCAAGTACTGCTAGAGCGATTTTATTTAGTTTCATAACTTCCTCCAAAGGAATTGTTGATTAAAAGTGTGTAACACAACATTACCATGTCATATTCTACCATTAACTAATCACTTCTGCCAACCTATATTTACCACCGAAAGACAGTAGAAACATTAATTTCTGATAGATATATGTAGCTTAACGGCATTTTAAGGATTTTACAAGCCTTTTTTTTTGCAATAGCTACACAATGTTACATAAAAATGTTGATTTTTTACAAATCACCGCTTAATCATGAATAGAAACTCAAGCGCTTATTATCCAAGATTAAGCAGAACTCACGATTGTTATTATAACACATTTGCTTACAATTTTGTCAATTACACCACAAATGCGGCTCGCATTTCTTTGACTGCTCGGTCAAGCCCCATAAATACAGCATCTGCAATGATTGAATGGCCGATGTTCAGCTCATGGATGCCGTCTATCTGAGCGATATTTGCGACATTGCCTCTGGTTAGACCATGCCCTGCATTAATAAGCATGCTGTTGGTTTTCGATTTAGTATATTCCACAGCTTCGCGAATGCGATTTAATTCATGGTTAAATGCCTGAACATCTTCATCTATGTCTGCATGCGCATAAGCACCTGTGTGAAGTTCAATCGCGTCGGCGCCGCATGATATGGCGGCATCAATCTGATGCACATCAGGGTCGATGAATAATGACACTAAAATACCTGCTGATTGTAGTTTTTTGATGAATTGGGGTAATTCTAGCAAATTAGCCACATCAAGCCCGCCTTCTGTGGTCACTTCTTGGCGTTTTTCAGGGACTAGGCATACCCAAGTAGGCTTCACATCAATGGCAATGGCAAGCATCTCATCCGTGACAGCCATCTCCAGATTCATGCGGGTTTTAAGCTTATCTTTCATGGCATAGACATCGGCATCCTTGATGTGGCGCCGATCTTCACGCAAATGCAGCGTGATGCCGTCCGCACCCGCCTGCTCGCAGATGAGCGCCGCCTCGATCGGGCAAGGATAATGTACGCCACGCGCATTTCTTAGTGTCGCTACATGATCGATATTCACCCCAAGCAGTGGTTTAGACATAATTTTTCCTTTTAAATCAAATTATACAGACTGGTATTGCAAACTTTGTCGCCATAATTTACGACTGTGTAGTGGCTTATATTCTAATAGATAGTCCATCACATCGCGCTGCAGCTGACCGAAAGATTGTAGATGCTTGACATACATATTCTGATCGCTCTGCGCGCGCGCCATCTCTAACAGATCTAAACCTAAGTATGATACTCGGCTTAATTTTTTGCCTTCATCGTTGGCTTTATTGATCAATGTCGATCCAATTGGCACAAAACCAACTTCTGGCACGAAACGATAATATCCATTAGCTTCAATACTCTCGCCCAGACCATCATATTCAAAGTCAGCACTCACACCCAATTCATCAAATAGCGCCCTCTCGAACCGTCTGAGTGCCTGCTTTAAATCACTAAGAGAATCACAAGCTTCAATCACACCAAGCGCCCGAAGCTGCATAATCTCATCATGATAAACCTGCCAAAGCACCTCGCAAGGACTCTCAGGCACCAGCAGTCGAGACAACACCTCATTCATATAGAGCAGCGCATACTGAGTCTGACCCATAATGGGCGTAAGACTAACTTCTGGCGAGGGCTGTATTTGGGTGAAAGATTTTAGCGCATTTTTACCTGTGGCGAATAGTGTCATCGGCACAAAAGACGGCATGCCTCGCGCACCCACACCACTCACCACACCAAACTCGCTGCTAAAAAATTGATAAATTGCGCGTTTTTCTTGATAAGCTCTAGCGTGCAGAATATAGCCTGTCAGCGGTTGTTGGCGCAAGAGAATTAATACCCCAAGCTCGTCAAGGCGCGCTCATCATCGGACCAGCCTTTTTTGACTTTCACCCAAAGCGTCAGCATGATCTTGCGATCGAATAGCGCCTCCATGTCCTTGCGTGCATCGATACCGACCTGCTTGATTCTTGAGCCTTTATCGCCAATGATGATGGTTTTTTGACCAGCACGCTCAACGAAGATGGTCGCATCGATGAAAGTCACCGCTTTGCGCCATTTGCCCGTCTCAGGGTCTTTGTGCGCAGGTTCGTCTTTGAAGGTATCGATTTGCACGGTCAAATCATATGGCACTTCATCGCCTGATGCGCGCATGATTTTCTCGCGGATAATTTCGCTTGCCAAGAAACGCTCAGAACGGTCAGTGATCTGCTCAGGATCAAAAATCGGCGGACGCACCGGCAAGAACTGCCCGATCACTTCTTTTAATCTGTCCAAATTATGCCCGCGCAATGCTGACACCGGCACAATATCTGCAAAATCAAAACTCTCGCTAAATCCCTCGATCAATGGTAGCATTTGTGATTTATCTTTAACAGTGTCAGATTTATTGATGACCAGCACGACAGGTAGATTCGTCGCTGAGAGCTTCTCCAGCGTCAATAAATCATCTTCACGCCATTGCAGCCCATCCACCACAAATAGTACCAAATCAACATCGGACAAAGCCGATACCGCCGCCTTATTCATGCGCTCGTTGATGGCTTTAACTTCCTTGCTGTGAATGCCTGGGGTGTCAACGAATACGATCTGCATCTCATCATCGGTCAAGATACCGTGAATGCGGTGACGCGTGGTCTGAGGCTTACGCGATGTGATGGATAATTTTTGTCCAAGCAGATGATTCATCAGCGTTGATTTGCCAACGTTCGGGCGACCAACGATCGCCACAAAGCCTGATTTAAAATCATCACTGATGGTAGGTGCGCTATTTTCAAAAAATGTCGCGATCATGTCGTCATTGGCAGGTTCTGGCGCTTGGTTATTGTCGGTCATGTGTTACCTTATTGTAGATATTTAATAGCCTATTAAAACACAAAACCGCCCGTTTTTAAAGGCGGATTTGGTAATTTGGCTAAGCTGAATATTATGAATTTTGAGTTTTGTTGAGCTGATTTATCATCAGTTCGGCGCATTTTTGTTCCGCGATACGGCGCGACTCGCCTGTCTGAGTGATGGGCTTGATATCGTCTAGATTCACTCGGCAGGTTACGACGAACGTTTGATTTGGTGCGTTGCCAATGATTTCATCAAGCTCATAAGTCGGCAGGGATAGTCGATTGCCCTGTAGCCATTCTTGAAGGCGAGATTTGGCATCTTTTAAGACCTTTTCCTCGCCCACTTCTAAGATTAGTGATTCGTACCAGACTTTGACAAGCTCTTTGACCAGATTCATGTCGCCACTGTCTAGATAGACCGCTGCGATCAGCGCCTCTACAGCATCTGCTAAGATTGAGGCGCGATGACGACCGCCACCCTTACGCTCGCCCACACCCAATATTAGATGGCGCGATAATTCAAGCTTCTCAGCGATCTGAACCAGCGTCTCTTGGCGTACCAAAGTGGCACGCATGCGCGTAAGCTTGCCCTCATCATGGCGTGGAAAGTGCATGAACAGAGCTTCTGCAATGATGAGCCCAAGCAAAGCATCACCCAAAAATTCAAGGCGTTCATAGCTTTCTTTGGGATTATAAGAGCGATGCGTCAAGGCGCGACGCGGCAAGCTGATATCGCGAAACTGATAATTTAGCTTCTCAGACAGCACCGGCAGCCCCTGCTCAAAATTGGCAAAATGAGGTAGTTTATCCAGTGAGGTTGTATTTCCCTTAAGGGATGATTTATTTGGGTTGGTCATTTTTCATCCAATGAAATTAACATCAATCAATCGCGCCTGCTCGACCAAAACTCGGCAGCTTAAAGCCAGGCTCCTTATGCATCCAAATATAAGTTGCCTTGCCGGATAGATTACCCTCAGGCACAAAACCCCAATAACGTGAGTCTTGACTACTGTCGCGATTATCACCCAGCACAAAGTACTGTCCTTCAGGCACGCGCACCGTCCATTGTTTGCCTTCTGTTGTGATGACATCGGGCGAGTTATCTTGTAGAAATTGACCGCCTGCCGATGAATTTAAATCGCCAATATAGCGGACGTTATAACGATGGCTACCCAGAGTCTCTTGGTAATAGCGTGCGTAATTCTCTTCTTCTTGACCGAATCTTGCACGCTCCTCATCACTAAATACATGGCTACCGATTTGTGCTGGCAGCAGCTTATTCACCAAAGGCTCAGCCATACTGTAGCTTGTCTGTTCTGTGGTGACAGCTTCACCGTTAATGGATAGCACACCATCATTATAAGATACCGTGTCGCCAGGCAAGCCAATCACGCGCTTAATATAATAACGCTTCGGCTCAAGCGGATAACGAAACACCGCCACATCACCACGTTCAGGGCTGCCAGTATCGACAATCTTAGTGTGCGTGATAGGCAGGCGAAGCCCATAAGACGCCTTATTCACCACAATAAAATCGCCCGTGTACAGCGTCGGCACCATAGAACTAGATGGAATGTTAAATGGCTCAATCACAAAAGAGCGCACAAGCACAATAATCAGCAGAATCGGCAAAAACTCATACGCCCAGCGCACAAGCACATTCTCGCCCGTGGTTTCTTGATTAACCTTGGCAATCGTTGCATCACGTTTGGCGATTTGGTAGGCCTGATGGGCATCTTTAACACCTTGGGGTGTGGCATCTGTGATAACCAGTGAATCAACATCGCCATTTAGCTGATGCTGTTTTAGGGCAGTTTGTAGGTTGTTTTGGCTTGACTTTAGCTGCTGCTGTGCCGTGAGTAGATTTTTGTTGGCAGCTTTTACCACGCGATGCTGTTTTAGGGCGAACTTATCAACAAGCCACACCACAAGCAGCACCAACGTCACTGGCACAAGCACAAGATTAATATCAAATTCCACAACGCTACCCTTTATTTAATTTATCAATTAGCTATCGACTTTTAATACCGCCAAGAACGCTTCTTGTGGGATTTCCACCGAGCCAACTTGCTTCATGCGTTTTTTACCTGCTTTTTGTTTTTCTAGCAGTTTTTTCTTACGGCTTACGTCACCACCATAACACTTGGCAAGCACGTCTTTACGCATCGCCTTAACTGTCGAACGTGCGATGATTTGACTGCCAATGGCGGCTTGGATTGCCACATCGAACATCTGACGAGGAATCAGCTCTTTCATTTTTTCGACCAGCTGACCGCCGCGGCGACGCGCATGCTCTTGGTGGCAAATCATGGCAAGCGCATCGACTTTCTCACCATTAATAAGCACGTCCACACGAGACAACTTATCTGCTTGGTAGCGCTCAAATGCGTAATCCAGCGACGCAAAACCACGCGATGCTGATTTTAGCTTATCAAAGAAATCCATCACCACTTCACCCATCGGGATATCAAAGATAACTTGAACTTGACGAGCCATGAATTTCATGTCCACCTGAACGCCGCGGCGCTCGATGGCAAGGGTGATCACGTTGCCCAAGTATTCTTGAGGCACAAGGATATGACAGCGAGCGATCGGCTCGCGGAACTCCTGAATCACGCCCACATCTGGCAGACGCGATGGATTGTCCACATAAACAATATCGCCATTCTTCTTGACCACTTCATAAATTACCGATGGTGCGGTGGTAATCAGATCAAGATCATATTCACGTTCAAGTCGCTCTTGGATAATCTCCATATGAAGCATGCCCAAGAAGCCACAACGAAAACCAAAGCCCAGCGCATCAGAAGTGTCTGGTTCAAAGAACAGCGCCGCATCGTTGATTTGTAGTTTTTGTAAGGCTTCACGGAACTTTTCAAAGTCGCTTGAATCGATTGGGAACATCCCTGCATAGACCTGAGGCGTTACCTTTTGAAAGCCTGGAATATTCTCAACTTCTGGTGTCTTGGCAAGCGTAATGGTATCACCCACAGGCGCGCCTTGGATGTCTTTAATGCCCGCGATCACAAAGCCAACTTCGCCCGCCTGCAAAATTCCCGTCTCTAGGCGTTTTGGGGTGAATACACCGATAGATGTCACCAGATGCGACTCACCTGTCGATTTAACAAAAATACGATCTCCGGTCTTTACCTGACCTTCGCGCACACGCACCAAAGACACCACACCCAAATAGTTATCAAACCATGAGTCAATAATCAATGCCTGCAATGGCGCATCACGATCGCCTGTGGGTGCAGGGATTTTCTCCACCAGTGTTTGGAGTAGCTCGTCAATACCTAAGCCTGTCTTGGCCGAGACGCGTGGCGCTTCTAACGCCTCAATGCCTATGATGTCCTCAATCTCTTCGATCACGCGCTCAGGCTCCACCTGAGGCAGATCAATTTTATTAAGCACGGGCAGCACTTCGAGTCCCTGCTCCACCGCTGTATAGCAATTCGCCACTGACTGAGCTTCAACGCCTTGTGCAGCATCAACGACCAATAGCGCACCCTCGCAAGCCGCCAATGAACGCGACACTTCATAGCTAAAGTCCACGTGGCCTGGTGTGTCGATGAAGTTTAACTGGTATTTTTCACCGTTAGGGTGATCATAGTATAGTGTAACCGACTGAGCCTTAATCGTGATGCCGCGCTCACGCTCAATGTCCATGCTGTCTAGGACTTGTGCTTGCATTTCACGGTCGGACAGACCGCCGCAGACCTGAATAAAGCGGTCAGCCAAAGTACTCTTACCATGGTCAATATGAGCAATGATCGAGAAATTACGAATGTGGGTTAGATCGGTCATAGGTGCAATTAAAAATAAAATAATAACAGGATATTGTAGCAGTTTTTTAGTCAAAAAACACAGCTAATTGAATGATTTAAGGGATTTTTTGATAATTAGTGACGGCTTAGTTGTTTTTGCCATCAAGATAGGCGATCGTCCAAGGTGACGCGCCATAGAATGAGCCGTTGAGCTGGGTTTGCTCGATGAGATATTCACGGAATTTTAGATAAAATTCACGATTGGGTGCGACGGGATTCGCCCAAAATGCATCTAGTGACTGCTGATCGGTAAGACCCTTGATGTCATAGAGTGCACGCCCCATGATTTTGGTGGGTTTTTGGTGATAGATGGACTGAAGCCCTGTTGTGCTATTGATCGTAATCATACCGATGCTGGCACGAATCAGACTTGGCAGGTGCATGTCGCAGCCATAAAAAACGCGATCCTCAATACCAAGCGCGCGTGCCGTACGACGGATATAGGCTCGATAATCACGATGACCACGATCCAAAGGATGATGTTTAAAGAGAATCTTAGTGCCGCTTGGTGCATTTATGGCAAAACTTGCCAACACTTCGGCGATGAATTCACGCACATCTGCATAATCACTATGATGAGTGATCTGTGAGTCATTATGAACTTGCAGACTCACCAAATAGAAGCTTTCTGCACCATTAATCAGGCGTTGTTGCAAACTCTTATCAGGGAAATAACGCAGCGCCTTGCGTATGGGCGCTATGATCCACGCCAGCATCTCCTGCCAGATATTCAGACCACGATAATGCTCATAATGTGGGTAGCGCCATTGCCCAAAAAACACCACAATATAATATATGATACTTGAAATACATAAGCGCCAAAAACGATTCGCCGTATATTTGGGTTGGTCGTTGGCTTTTTTTAGGGTGTCAATTAGTTCAGGATTAAGCCTTGAATATCCATTAATGCCGTGCTTTTCTAGCGTGATATAATCAGGGCGCAGATAGCCCTCTTCAAAGACAAAAAAAGATACACCTAGATTGGTAGTTACTCTACTTGCGATGGCGTGATAAGGACGGCAATCGTTGAAACACACCACCGCATCAATGTCGTACTTTTGAATAATGTCCGCCAAAAATACATCAAAGTCCGCCACCTTGCCACGATAGTTGTCCATCTGGTCTTTATGGCAATAAAAAAATGCATCGCCGGCATTAAAATTAATCTTGCGAACTTGTTTGCCTTGCTCCATCAAAAACGTTGCAAAACGACAAAAAAACGTCCCCATTTTGCCCTGTAAGAGCAAGACGTTCTTGTGCTGCATTAAGTCTTTTGCGGTTGAAGACATGATTTTGGATTGGCTAAAATAGGATTATTTTTGGCTATAAATGATACACTATTCTAACATAATTTTAATGAAATTTTAATACTTGCATTTTATTCTTTCAAAATTTTTCGAAGTCTCATAAAAGCAGTTTTTGCCCTCTGGGTAAATGTAGGGCTGATTTGAATGTGCTGATGATTATAAAGATATTCGATCACCGCCTCGGGCTGTGCCAAGCCGTGCCCATGTGGCAAATGATACAACGGATATTCTACAATGACGCCATAAATTAACGCTGGCAATGTCAACCCATCTGCTCGGCAGCGGCGATTTAGCGCATTAATTTTGACTGTATTATCAGGCTCGACCACGTCTGTCGTCAGCCCAAAACCTGCATAAAATGGCACGCCGTAACAAACCACCTCAAGACCCCGTAGCAGCGCCTCAAATCCGGTCAATGAACTGATCGTATGTACCACATCACACCCATCCAGACAGTCAGGCATGGCAACATCGGATGCCACCAAGTCCGCAAGGTTATGATTGTTCGCACGACCGACGCGCAGCCCTGCTTCCACATCAGGATGTGGCTTGTAGACAATGATGTCATCAGGAAAGTCTGTTCGTACTCTAGCAAGCAGATCGCTGTTTTTTTTGATTGCGCTTGCACAGCTTTTTACAGATGCATCATCTTCGACTTGTCCCACAACCAAACGTACGGTTTTATTGGGTTTTATGATTTTTAGATGTGATAATTTCTGAACAAATTCGTGATTTTTAGTTTGAACGTTATATTTACTAACTCGCTTGGTCAGCATGAGATGCTGCAAGTTTTTGGCGCGAAGGGCTTGCTCATCGGTTAGGTGGATATTTGTTAAAATTTGCTCAAGCCGGCTTGGATGATTGGCATCATAATAAATCCCTACATCGTCCATCACCACCGATAGTGGAGCTATCAAGCTTGCGCCAAGGCCATTTGAACGGATAAATCCATCCTCCATACACCAAATTCTAGGGGCTTGCTTGCCGATCTTTTGTAGCTTATCTGCAAGTGATTTTTTGCTTTTTAGCCCCCATGTGACATAGCTTGTCGTGTCAGGTAGAGGGCTTAACGCCTTTTGATCATCACGTTGAACACGTTTGGCATTCATACCATCGGTCAAGAATAGTCGCCATCTCGTTCTTGGTTTAATGATGAGATTTACCGCATCAAAACCCAAAAATCCTTGCACAAAAGGCACCTTCCATCGGCTAAACTCATAAGCCATCAGATCACCTAATAGCCGACTCTGCCATGCTCGGTTTAATATCAAATATTCCACCACTTCATCAATGCCGCACGCCTTATACTTGGCAGGGTTGGCATAGTGGCTATAATTGATATAGCTTGCATAAAAAAGCTGATGAATGCTAGGTTTGTCGTGGGCATTGTAATGATTTTTCAAGACCTGATGATGATTGGTTACCGTTTTATAAATGTGACCATCCTTGATAAAACCATCATCAGTCAAGCCAAAACCACTGTACCAATTCACCCCAAAACAATACACTTTTTTATTAAGTAGTAATGCCTCAAACCCCATGTGAGAACTGACCGTATATACAGCACTTACCTGCTCAAGCAGCGCAATGGGGTTGCATTTCTCGGTAAGATAAAAAGGATGCTCAATGTCATTTTGTGAAAAATACCCTTTGCCAGCAGGGTGGGCTTTGATCCAGATATTGGCATCGAGGTATTGTGAACGCGCATGAGCGAGCATCGCCAAAAAACTGTCTTTGCTTGCGCCAGCGCCTTGAATGGAGGCATCACCTGCGACCTGATCAATAATCAACACATGCATGCGATCATTACCTGCAATCTTTGTTAGGTTTGGCGCATCTTGGGATTCATTATATTTGGACAGGCGATGTGTGATGATTTTATCGATTAAGCTATGAGCGTAATTTTGTTTATGATCATCCCAATGACTCATGCATTCAAAGATAAGATGCTGCAGGCGACTTGGCGCAGTTAAATCAAAATATACCCCCAGATCATCCGCAATAAAGCTGGCGCCGACCGTGTCGATCCCAGCGGACAATGAACGCAAAAAACCATCTTCAATGGTAATTAGCGACAGATTATTCTCTGTGGCGAACTTCTTAGCCTTAAGGCTGCTGGGCTTTTGACCCCACGCAAGCACCGCATCAGCCTTAGCATCATTATGATGGAGACTGGCATTAAGCGCAATATGAAGCAGGGGATTATTTTTGATAATCCCCTTGGTTGCTGTGGTGAGTTTTTTTGGAATAAAGCTCATTCAATCACAGACCAACGATCACGCCAGTCGCCACAGCAAGCTGATAAATAATCTGAGAAAGTCCACGGGCAATCTCTACACGGCGCGTTTTGACTTTTGGTAATACCATGATTTCATCGCCCTCTTGGATGCGATAGGCGGTATTGACCACACTGCTTTCACCATTTTGATGCATGACAAGGATTTGTTCGCTGTCAGCATTATCATCAAACCCACCAGATTTTGCAATATAGTCGCCTACGGTCAGGTGCGCATCATAAGTAAGCGCGCCCTGCGTGCGAACTTGCCCATTGACCGTGATGACTGATGTTTTTGATGGAATATGGATCACATCACCTTGTTCTAGAATGATGTCCTGCCAAGAGTTAGGCACCACAACCACACGACCCGCAGGCTCTACTCGTCTTGCTTTTGCGATAAATTGCTCAACCAATTTGGCATCTTCAGAACGTAGCTGCGCCTCTTCTCTTGTGGTTGATTGCGTCGCAAGTGTCATCTCTTCTAGACGATCTAGCGCGCGATTGATTGCTTCTTTTTGTTGAGCCTTAACCGACTCACGATAGATGGTTAGATTATTTACATTCGCCAAGCTTGACGGTTCAAGCTGTGCCACCACATCTTTTAATCGGGCACCATAAGGCAAAATCACCGCGCCATTGCCGCGATGAGCACCTGTCACCTGAACTGCGACCGAACCTTGATAACGGTCAGCCGTCACCACCAGTCTATCACCATTATTGACAGGCACATTAGCAGCCTCACCCAAGGAATAGTATTCTGCCGTCTGAGCTCGACCTCCAGCGCGAGTGATGCTAACATTGGTCGCATCTGCCAGAGGATTTGCGATGCCTAACACGTCTGAGATGGTCAGATTATTGACACCAAATTCAAACACATATTCATTTTGGACTCGGCCAGAGATTTCAAACGTCTTCTTCTGCGGCGCAACTGTGATCACATCACCATCGCGGAACGCAAATGGCGCCAATCGACCTGCGATCAAGAATTCATAAAGGTTAATCTGCTGAACAAGCTGTCCGCCGCGGCGCACCTGAATGTCAATATAACTACCGCGCTCAGGGTCAACACCGCCCGCTCTATCCAAATAACTAAGCACCGAATCTGCCGCCAAGCCGCCATAGTAGCCAGGCTGCTTAACAAAACCAGTCACAAACACCTTCACAGGCTGGGCGTTTTCCAAAGAAGCATACACACCGACATTAGAGCGATAAATGCGACCAATGGCAGTTTGCACAACATTCTGCAGATTACCATTTTGAACCCCCGCTACTTTGACAGGACCGACATTCGGCAAGAAAATATTGCCTTGCGGATCGACTGTCGTCGTGGCCGCATATTGATAAGCACCCCACATACGAACCTGAACATTATCACCAGGATTGATCACATAACTGTCGTTGAATGTCGAGCCAGACGTGGTTGAAAAGGCGCCACGGAATAATTGCTCACCAAAAATACGAGGCTTGGTATTTACTGGCTGGTAATTACCTGAATTATTGATGATAGAATTTGAGCCCAGGCTTGCTGCTGCCACTGCTTCAGATTGCGTGGCTTCAGCAGGTACTTGACGACTATCCACGATCGCAGCCAAGCGACCCACATTGTTCGCTGGATTAGCAAACGTATTTTGCGATAATGATGCACCAATCAGCATCGACACTGCCAAACCAAGGCTTGTTTTAGAAAATTTCATAATCATTCTTCCGTTATTAGCCAAATTATTTCGCATGATCGCGAATGACCGACAGTACCAACACGATAAAGCCATACAAGATCAGCAGCAGCGCCAATGATGTTCCAATCACATAAGATTTGCGTGGATATAACGCTTCTTCTGCCAAATGTGGCGATGAAATCACGATAAGATTCTTCATCTTGCGGATCGCTTCAATGCGCGAACTCTCAAGTGAAGTTAATGCCAATTTATAAAGCTCTCCTGCAAATTCTACATCAGACTTGATACTTTCAAATTGAGCAGTTTGTTCGTTAAGCTTGCTGTCATTTGGCGAGGTTAGCTTACCTTGCTCATCACGAATTTGTTTCTCGACCGAAGTGATTTGACTACGCAGACTAACAATTTGAGGCGCTTCTGGATTTAGATAGCTAAGCAGCTGACGCTCTTCGGTTCTAAGACTGCTTAGTTGGGCTTGCAAAGTTGCAATGACTTGATTGACAATTTGCGCATTGGTTTGAGGATCAAAGATCTCATTGGCATTTTGATAATCAAGCATGGCTTTTTTGGTATCGTTCAGACGCGCTTCAGCTTCTTGAACTTGCGTGGTCGCAAAAGCCAATTGTTCTTTTGCAACTTTTTTGGAAATGGCATTCACAAAGATTTCAGACTCAGTGAGAATCTCTTTGTTTAATTCATAAGCAAATTCTGGCGTGAAACCTTCAGTTTCTACCATAAGTACTGAGCTCAGCTCATCCAATGACACATTCACGCGTTTTTTGAAATATTCACGAAGCTCTTCTTGGGTTGCTTCAGCATCAATCTCATTGATAAAGTCAGAACCGGTTAGACGATAGTTTTTACGAAACTCAAATTTCTTATCCAATTTATCAATCATGTCATCTGACAAGATATATTTGGTCAGATACAATGCATCGTCCCGACTTGTGTTATTCACACCCAGTAGTGCAGAGATGCCAGAAGTGGACATCGCCTGCTCGCTGACCTGCTTAATCACCACATTAGATGTGCTAATATACCTAGGATTTGCCAACAGCAAAACATAAGCAATGATTGCAATCCAAGGTATAATCACAACGCCAACAAATAACAGCTGACTGATGCGTTTATTTTTTAGTTTGGTGGACATGTTCTTTATATACCTCAATTGCTTCTTTCACATTATGAAAAACTCGTGCTGTCTGATCCATCAGCACAATACCAACATCACAGTTACGCTCAATATCACCTAAGTTGTGCGAAACAACCAAAAATCCAGCTTGCTCACGTCGCGCTTGCAGAATCTCTTCACTTCTTTTACGAAATGCTGCATCGCCCACAGCGCCAGCCTCGTCAAGCATATAATAATCAAAATCAAACGCCAAAGAAAGACCAAAAGTCAATCGCGCTCTCATGCCCGAAGAATAGCTTTTGACAGGCATATCAAAATATTTACCAATGTCGGCAAACTCTTCAACAAAGCGGATCTTTTCGTCAATATAGTCGCTACTTGAATAAAGACGGCAGACAAAACGAACATTTTGACGGCCTGTCAAGCTGCCTTGAAAGCCACCTGCAACACCGACAGGCCACGAAATGGTACTATTGGTCAGCACCTCTCCGGAGTCTGGCTCATCCAGCCCACAAATGATACGCAGCAGCGTCGATTTACCCGCGCCATTTCTACCAAGCAACCCTACAGACTGCTTATCCTCAATGGTTAAGTTCAAATCTTTGAATAAATAATGCCTGCCGTGCGGCGTCTTAAAAGATTTGGTGATGTTTTTAATCTCAATCATAATATCACTTCGTGCGAATTAGATCTCTTTCAAATGCTTTATACAAAAGCAGTCCTAAAAAATTCACACAAATTGTCCATTTGATAAAATAACTCATGCTCACATGATGAATTGGATAAGTTGGCGATAAGGCGTGACGAATCATCTCAAGGTTATGAATAAAAGGATTGTACATCAAGTATGACAGGTAAGGCTCTGGTATCATGTGTACCGAATAAAGAACTCCGGAAGTAAAATAAAGTATGGTAAACACAATACTAATTACTTTGCTCAGCTCACCGCCATAATGCCCCACAATCATCAAAATCATTGCCAAGCCAAAAGCGAAGAAAAACATCGTGATCCAACATAAAAGTACAACGTCCAAGTTCGCAACACTAAATCCGATACCAAAAAAAGCTAATCCCAAAATCAGTATTACAAAAGTGACAAAATAAATAATGAGCTCAAGCACAGATCGCGCAATGATCACATCAATATGACGTACTGCACGATACATTAATAGCCCTGCATTGGCTGAAACCGCACCCAATGAACGCGTGGCAATTCTTTGCATCATAAAAAAAGGTGTAAATCCAGCAACCAAAAACAGCATATAATCCATGCCTGGTAGCGCACGCTTCATGATAGCACCAAAGATAACCATCATGATGGCCATCTGTAAAATCACCTCTAAAGGCGCCCAAAGATAGCCTAATCGATAGCTACCAAAACGGGTCTGTAATTCGCGCATAAGCAAAGCATGGAATGCAGCAATCATCACTGCTAATCCGCTTCGCTTCTTTATGGGGCGATAAGGTGGTAATTGAACTGCCATAAAAAATTTATTCAATAAAATCAGTCAAGTATTTTAGCATATAACAAAGTTAAAAACTACCAACAAAACCCAACCAATAAAAAACCACCCCCATCAATGACGGGGGTGGCTTAAATAAGATGCTGACGATGACCTACTCTCACATGGGCGAACCACACTACCATCGGCGCTAAGACGTTTCACTTCTGAGTTCGGGAAGGGATCAGGTGGTTCCATCTTGCTATTGTCGT
>NZ_JAAELD010000196.1 GCF_024227015.1 Moraxella sp. | reverse complement strand
GCTTCTGCCAGTGATGAAGCGCGTGGATTCTATGGTGTGCAATTTCACCCAGAAGTCACCCACACAGAAAAAGGCGTTGAGCTTATCTCTAACTTCGTACATGGCATCTGTGGCTGTGGTAACGCATGGAACTCTGAGAACATCATTGAGATGCGCATCGCCCAACTAAAAGAACAGATCGGCGATGAAAAAGTGCTACTAGGTCTGTCTGGCGGTGTTGACAGCTCGGTGGTAGCAGCACTACTACACAAGGCGATTGGCGATCAGTTGACCTGTGTATTCGTGGATAATGGCCTGCTTCGCCTGAACGAAGGCGATCAAGTAATGCAAATGTTCGCTGAGAATATGGGCATTCGTGTGATTCGCGCCGACAGCGAGGATCGTTTTTTGGGTGCATTGGCAGGCGTTGCCGACCCAGAGGCTAAGCGTAAGATCATCGGACGCGAATTCATCGAAGTGTTCTCTGAAGAAGCTCGTAAATTAGACGGTGTAAAATTCTTAGCCCAAGGTACCATCTATCCTGATGTCATCGAGTCAGCAGCGAGCAAGCAAGGCAAGGCACACGTCATTAAGTCACATCACAATGTGGGTGGCTTGCCTGAAGATTTGGCGTTTGAATTGGTTGAGCCGCTGCGTGATTTGTTTAAAGATGAAGTACGTAAACTTGGCGTGGCGCTTGGCATTCCGCATCACATGATTTATCGCCACCCATTCCCAGGCCCAGGTCTAGGCGTGCGTATCTTGGGTGAAGTCAAAAAAGAATATGCCGATATCTTGCGTGTGGCAGATGATATCTTCATGCAGGAGCTGCGTGCATCTGGCTGGTATGATAAGACTGCCCAGGCCTTTGCGGTGTTCCAACCTGTAAAATCAGTTGGCGTGGTGGGTGATGGTCGCCGTTATGCGTGGGTGATTGCCTTGCGTGCGGTTGAGACAGTGGACTTTATGACTGCGCGTTTTGCTCATCTGCCATACGATCTAGTGGACAAAATCTCAACTCGCATCATGAATGAGATCCGTGACGTATCTCGTGTGGTCTATGACGTATCGAGTAAGCCACCTGCGACGATCGAATGGGAATAATTCCACGACACAAACCAAGCCTTAGTGCTTGGTTTTTTTGTTGTAAATTCGCCCAATATGGACAAATTTGCTATAATGATCAGAGATGAATCAGATTGCGATTCTATTTTAATAAGTGATCAAAACAACTGACATGTTTCACGTGAAACAAGATAGGTGTGGTATGAAATTTTCAAATTTTGGTGAAAAATTTACTAAGAATAGCGGCATTCTACAGCTCATGGATGACCTTGGCAGGGCGTTGGCAAGTGATCAACCGATTAACATGCTTGGCGGCGGTAACCCTGCAGTGATTCCTGAGGTGAACGATGTATTCCAAGCGACTTTGAAGCAGGTTGTGGAAGATAATAATGCGCTTGATAGTGTGGCCAACTACTCAACACCTCAAGGCGATGCTAAGTTCATTGATACTTTGGCAGAGTTTTTTAATCGTCATTATCATTGGAATCTGACCGCAGAGAATATTGTTTTGACCAACGGCTCTCAGAATGGATTTTTTTATTTATTTAATCTATTCTCGGGCAAATTTGGTGACAGTGAAAAATCCATTTTGTTGCCGCTTGCCCCTGAGTATGTCGGGTATGCTGATGCTCATGTTGAAGGCACACACTTCATGGCGGTGCCGCCCATCATTGAAGAGATGACGCACGAAGGCGAAGATGGATTTTTTAAATACCGTGTGGATTTTGATGCATTGGAGAGCTTGCCTGATTTGGCAGAGGGTAAGATCGGTGCGATTTGCTGCTCGCGTCCAACCAACCCAACAGGCAACGTGCTCACCGACGATGAGATGGCGCGCCTAGATAAGCTTGCCAAAAAATATGACATCCCGCTCATCATCGACAACGCCTATGGCATGCCATTTCCTAACATCATTCATACGGACACCACGCTAAGCTGGGATGAGCAGACGATTTTATGCTTTAGTTTGTCGAAGATTGGCTTGCCTGGTGCCAGAACGGGTATCATCGTTGCCAGCCCGCAAGTAATCCGTGCGGTGAGTGCGATGAATGCTATTGTCAATCTGTCGCCAGTACGGTTCGGGGCGACGATTGCCACGCCGTTATTTGCTGATGATCGCATCATTGATCTGGCAGATAACCACATCCAACCTTTCTATAAAAAACAATCAGCACTGGCGGTAAGACTTCTAAAAGAACAATTTGCTGATCTGCCAGTGAAGATCCATAAACCAGAAGGCGCGATATTCTTGTGGGTGTGGTTCGATGATCTGCCCATCAGTACAACCGAGCTTTATCAAACCCTAAAAGATCAAGGCACGCTAATCATCCCGAGTGAACATTTCTTCGTGGGCGTTGATACTGACAACTATCCGCACGCGCATCAATGCATCAGGCTGTCTATCGCTCAAAATGATGAGACACTCCAAAAAGGCATCGCCACCATCGGGCGCGTCGTGCGTGAATTGTATCAAGGTTAAATCGACTCAGAATAACTTTGCCGGACAACCTACCGATTTAGCATTACTTATAAAAAATCCCCAGTGCCAGTGCATTGGGGATTTTGGTGTGATAAAGCTTAAATCGCAGCAACAACCATGATTTCAATCAACCAATTTGGATTAACCAATTTGGCTTCTACGGTGGCACGCGCAGGTGGTGTGATGCCTTTGACCCATTGATTCCATTCGCTGTTAAATGCATCAAAATTCGCCAAATCAGTGATAAAAACCTGTGCAGATAGGATTTTTGATTTGTTAGAGCCTGCCTTAGCCAGCGCGGCATCGATGTTAGCGAATACTTCTCTAGACTGACCTTTGATGTCTAGGCTGTCGTCATTGGGTACTTGACCTGCCAAATATACCACGCCATTATGGATGGCGATCTCGCTTAGGGTGTCGTTACTGTCTAGTTTGGTGATGTTAGCCATGATGATTCCTTAGGGATGATTGGGTGATTAATGATACCTTGCCAACGACAACCCGTCAAGGCTAATGTCTGGTGCGCGCTTGGTGATGATGTCTGCTATCAACTTCCCAGAACCGCACGCCATGGTCCAGCCAAGTGTGCCGTGCCCTGTATTGATGAATAGGTTGTTAAATTTGGTCTCTCCAATGATCGGTGTGCCGTCTGGCGTCATGGGGCGAAGACCCGTCCAAAAAGTCGCATTCGGTAGGTCGCCACCTGTAAACAAATCACGTGTAACCATCTCAAGCGTGGCTCGGCGAGCAGGATTTAACTTTAGATTAAAACCGCTTAATTCTGCCATGCCGCCCACACGTATACGATTATCGAAGCGCGTAATGGCAATCTTAAATGTCTCATCTAGCACGGTTGAGACAGGCGCATTATCAGGGTCAATGATGGGCACGGTCAGAGAATAGCCCTTGACAGGATAAACAGCTAAATTAAGCCCCAAAGACTTTGCAATGTCACGCGAGTAGCTGCCAAAGGCCAGCACATAATGATCAGCCGTGAGCAGCTCGCCATCAGCCAGAACGCCTGTGATGGCATTACCATCATGCTGAATTTGTTGTACGGTTTTATTAAATAAAAACTTCACACCCAGTTCTTTGGCGAGTGCGGCGAGTCTTTTGGTGAATAAATTACAATCGCCCGTTTCATCATTGGGCAGTCTTAGTCCGCCAACAAGTTTGTCCTTGGCGTGAGCTAGGGCAGGTTCGACTCTGGCGAGTTCGTCACGGCTAAGCAGTTCGTAAGCCACGCCGCATTCTTTTAGGACCTCGATGTCACGACCCACCACATCCAGCTGAGCTTGTTTTCGGAATAATTGTAGCGTGCCTTTGGTGCGGTGTTCGTATTGAATGCCCGTCTCCTGGCGTAAGGCTTGTAAGCAATCACGGCTGTATTCAGCGACGCGCATCATGCGTTCTTTGTTAAGAGCGTAGCGATCGGCGTTGCAGTTGGCGAACATCTTGGCTGCCCACTGCGCCTGCCACAGAGATCCATCGGGACTGATGGCGAAGGGTGCGTGTTTTTGAAGTAGCCATTTGGCGGCTTTTAGGGGGATGCCAGGGGCTGCCCAAGGGGTTGAATAACCAGGAGAGATTTGACCTGCGTTACCAAAGCTGGTCTCTTCGGCGACATTGTTTTGGCGTTCGATGACAGTGACATCCACGCCCAATTTAGCAAGATAATACGCTGACGTTACGCCAATGACGCCGCCGCCAAGTACGATTGCTTTCATAACTGATTATCCTTGAAGGTAATGATATAAACAATCGCTTATGATATCAATCGCTTGAATGAATAACAAGCGACATTCACGAATTATGAAAATATTTTATGTTAATCTTAAAAAGATGTTTTGCTTTGTTTGGATAAAAGCTGTGTTATAATATTACTAACTTGACGGAGTGCAACCCAAAGTTGCCGAGATTGTGGTTATGCCACAAAATCCGTTGAACCTGATGCGGTTCGTACCGCCGTAGGAAATCAAGTTTTCAAAATCTTAAAAGTTCTGTATATTATTGATTTATATCAATAATTCTTTTTCATCATAAGATTTTTGATGGCTTGATTTGTTTATTAGCCATTTAAAAAAGGATATTATGATGAGCCAAATCGCAAATCAATCCCCAACCCCAACTGAATTGATTAATCAACACGAGCAAGATGCCAAAGATTTAACTCGTATCCTGCCTGCCTCCAAAAAGGTCTATGTACAAGGTTCACGAGCGGACATTCGTGTGCCGTTTCGTGAGATTACGCTGACCGACACGCCCCTAGGTCTTACCCAAAATGGCAAACAGGACAGTTTTGAAAAAAATGAGCCGATTTTGGTGTATGACACATCAGGCGTGTATACTGACCCAAGCGTTCACATTGACCTAAATCAAGGCTTGCCCAAACTGCGTGAGACGTGGATTGCCGAGCGTGATGACACGGACGTTTTGGACGGTTTGACATCGGATTTTGGTAAGGCACGGCTAAACGACATTCGCACGGCGGACATTCGTTTTGCTCACATTGCCAAACCCAGACGAGCCAAACGTGGCAAAAACGTAACCCAAATGCACTATGCCAGACAAGGCATTATCACGCCTGAGATGGAGTACATCGCCATTCGTGAAAATGGCAAACAGCGTGCGGGCGTGGATTTACGCCAACATCAGGGGGAAAATTTTGGGGCGAGCGTGCGTGAGATTACCCCTGAATTTGTGCGTCAAGAAGTAGCAGAAGGGCGAGCGATTATTCCGTGTAATATCAATCACCCAGAGAGCGAGCCGATGATTATTGGGCGAAATTTTTTGGTAAAAATTAACGCCAACATTGGCAACTCCGCCCTAGGCTCGTCCATTGATGAAGAAGTCGCGAAGATGACGTGGGCGACACGCTGGGGTGCGGACACGATTATGGATTTGTCCACAGGTAAAAATATCCACGAAACACGAGAATGGATTATCCGCAATAGCCCTGTGCCGATTGGGACGGTGCCGATTTATCAGGCGTTGGAAAAGGTAAGTGGCGTGGCGGAAGATTTGACGTGGGAGATTTTTAAGGATACGCTCATTGAGCAGGCAGAGCAGGGCGTGGATTATTTTACCATTCATGCAGGGGTGCTACTGCGTTATGTGCCACTTACCGCCAATCGCTTGACGGGCATTGTATCTCGGGGTGGGTCAATCATGGCACAGTGGTGCTTGGCTCATCACAAGGAGAATTTTATTTATGAGCATTTTGATGAGATTTGTGAAATTGCCAAAGCCTATGACGTGGCGTTTAGTTTGGGCGATGGACTTCGCCCAGGGTGCATTCAAGATGCCAATGATGAAGCTCAATTTAGCGAATTAAAAACGCTGGGCGAGCTGACCAAACGTGCATGGGAACATGATGTACAAGTGATGATAGAAGGACCAGGACACGTTCCAATGCATATGATTAAAGAAAATATGGATATGCAGTTAGAACATTGCCATGAAGCCCCATTTTATACGCTAGGGCCCTTGACGACTGACATCGCCCCTGGCTATGACCACATCACAACTGCG